>DGBM01000115.1 GCA_002384765.1 Demequinaceae bacterium UBA4004 | reverse complement strand
TCCGGGACGAGTCCCGGATGTGAGACCCATCTCTGTCTGTGGGTCTCACTGGCCCGAGGGGCCCGCGCGGCGGCGGGAAGGCAGCCGCGCGGGTCCATCGGGGTTCTCGAGGACACAGGCCCGTCAGGGCTGTGCGCTCCCGAGGGGTTAGTTCTTCGAGTAGAGCTCGACGATCAGCTGCTCGGTGAGCTGCGAGTCGATCTGCGCGCGCACCGGGAGCTGGTGGATGAGGATCTGCAGCGAACCGGGGACGACGTGCATCCAGGCCGGCGGCGTGCGGTCCCCGAACGTCTGGCGAGCCAGCTCGAACGGGAAGGTCTCGACGGACTGCTTGCGCACCGTGACCACGTCGAACTGCTCGACGCGGTACGACGGGACGTCGACGCGAACGCCGTTGACCTCGAAGTGACCGTGCGTGACGAGCTGACGAGCGTGCCGACGCGTGCGAGCCAGGCCCGCACGGTAGACCACGTTGTCGAGACGGGACTCGAGGATCTGGAGCAGGTTCTCGCCGGTCTTGCCGGGGCGGCGGGCCGCCTCCTTGTAGTACCGGACGAACTGCTTCTCCATGACGCCGTAGGCGAAGCGGGCGCGCTGCTTCTCCTGCAGCTGGGTGAGGTACTCCTTCTCCTGGATCCGGCGACGGCCGTGCTGGCCGGGCGGGAAGGGACGGAGCTCGAAGTTCTTGTCGCCGCCGACGAGGTCCATCTTCAGGCGGCGGGACTTCTTGGTGATCGGGCCGGTGTAACGAGCCATGTTTCCTAGTTCTCTCTCTCGCTCAGGCCGNNGACCTTGCGCATGCCGTGCTCCATGGCACGACGGGCAGCGGCCTCAGCGGCCATCTGCGCGGCGTACGGAGTCGACTTGCGGGAGCCCTTGAAGCCGACCTGGCCGGCAGAGGCCCAGGCGATCACGGCCCCGGTGGGGTCCGTGATCGAGATGATCGTGTTGTTGAACGTGCTCTTGATGTGAGCGTGCCCGTGGGCGACGTTCTTCTTTTCCTTGCGACGAACCTTCGTCACGCGAGCCTTGGGAGGCATTTTTCTCCTACGTCAGAACTTGAGTCGGTGGTGACCCGAGGTCGAGGCCGAGGCGGCGCTCAACTCACGGTCACTTGGCCTTCTTCTTGCCGGCCACGGTGCGCTTCGGGCCCTTGCGGGTGCGCGCATTGGTCTTCGTGCGCTGACCGCGCACGGGCAGACCGCGACGGTGACGAAGGCCTTCGTAGGAGCCGATCTCCACCTTGCGGCGGATGTCGGACTGAACCTCACGGCGCAGGTCACCCTCGAGGCGGTAGTTGCCCTCGAGGAAGTCACGAAGCGCAACGAGCTCGGCGTCGCCGAGGTCCTTGACGCGGGTGTCGGGGCTGACGCCGGTGGCTGCCAGCGCCTCCTTGCTACGGGTGCGACCCACACCGTAGATGTAGGTCAATGCGACCTCGACGCGCTTGTCGCGCGGAAGGTCAACTCCAACAAGACGAGCCATGTTGGTGAATCTCCTGATTTCTGTTTCGCGGAGGTCTGGTGCAGTCACCGGTCCGGTTTCGTGTCCGCCCTTTCAGAACGGGCGGGCTCCGGTCCCCGGCCTCCGAGCCGGGGGTGACGTCCTGCGCCGACACGACGGTCGGTCATCAGGGGCCGGGTGCTGCTGTTACTTCGTGTGCGTGCGGTCGAAGCTCGACGACACTGCAGGGTGTGGGTTTCTGCTCAGCCCTGGCGCTGCTTGTGGCGCAGGTTGTCGCAGATCACCATGACGCGCCCGTTGCGGCGAATCACCTTGCACTTGTCGCAGATCTTCTTGACGCTCGGCTGAACCTTCATCTGCCTGCTGTCTTCAGATCACGCGCCTGTCGCCGCCGACCCATGGCGGGCCGGCACCGTCAGGCGCTGTTCGGTAATCGGGAGTTGGTTGCTGCGTGCGCGCGCCCTCGCGGGCCCGTGCGCTCAGCGGTAACGGAAGACGATCCGACCGCGGGTCAGGTCATAGGGCGAGAGCTCCACCACGACCCGGTCCTCGGGGAGGATCCGGATGTAGTGCTGGCGCATCTTGCCCGAGATGTGTGCGAGCACCTTGTGACCGTTGCTCAGCTCGACCCGGAACATTGCGTTCGGGAGAGCCTCGACGATCGTGCCCTCGATCTCGATGACACCGTCCTTCTTGGCCATATCCTCCGTCAATCTGTTGGCGACCGTCCCTGGCTGGGTCGGCACATGAATGAATGGCGTGCAGGCGCACGACACCCAAGGATCAAGATTACGCCACGCGGGCACATACCGGAAATCGGCCCCCACCCCTCCCGCAACACGCCCGGCGCCTCGAACGGCACCGGTGCTGCCACGCGTGGAGTTCCGAGGTTGCGGGCGTGTCGCGGGTCCTCCTCCGGGAGGATTCCGTATGCCGCTGGGCTCGGTACCGTGCACTCGTGACCTCCGCGCCCGGCCGGGATGACCCACGCTCCGCCCGCCCACGAGCAGTCGTGGCCGGGCTGTGGCTGGTGGCAGCCGGAGCCCTCGCCGTGGGCTCGGTGCTGGCGGCTGCCGCAGACGTCTACGTCGACGTACCCCGCATGGGCGTCGACACCCAGCCTCCGGTCTTCTGCGGGTCGGCGTACGACGTCTTCCTGATCAAGCGGAACGGCTACACGGGAGGCGAGTACGCGCGCAACCAAGCCGGGATCGACCGTGCCTGCGTGTCGTCGTCCGGGCAGTTCATGCTCGTCGCCGGGCTGCTGCTGCTGGCCGCCGCGACCGCCGCGGTCTTCGGTCTGCTGGCCCTGGCCGGCCGGCCCCGCCCCGGCAGACTGGCCGGTCGGGTGTGGCCGGCCGCGCCCCGGCCCCTGGTGGACCGGGTGGGCGGCATGATCGGCTTCTTCTACTTCCTCGTGTCGATCACCGCCGCCGGGGTGCTCGGTCCCGGGCTCTGGTGGGTCAACCACCAGGAGCAGTCACCCGCCCTGGCCTACGTCGGGATCGGTCTGGGGGCAGCAGCTCTCGCCTTCCTCCCGCGGCTGCCCCGGCTCACCTTCGTGGTCTGCGGCGCGCTCTCGTTCGCGCTCTTCGGGACCGGGGTGATGCTGGGCCTGCCCACCGTCATCATGGCGCTCATCGCCCTCTTCGGGGTCACGCTGTGGACGGACCGCCGGAGCGGCCTCTGGGCGCTGGGTGCCGCGCTCGGCTCCCTCGCCCTCGCCGTGGCCCTCTTCTTCCTGCGGTACGGCTTCTACCTCCCGTCGATCGAGACGTTCCTGTCCGACCGGGTCGCGCTCTTCCTCTTCAACAGCTCCGGGATCGTGGTGCTCACCTGGGCGGTCGCCGACCAGGTCAGGGCCGCCCGCGAGCGGAGCGCGCTCCAGGCCGAGGCGGCCAGCCGGGCGGCCGAGGCGGCGGCGCACCAGGAGGCCGAGCAGGTGGCGCGTGGCGAGGTCGAGGCGCTGGCCGACCGGCAGCGCATCGCCCGGGAGATGCATGACGTCGTGGCCCACGGGCTCTCGGTCATGATCGTCCAGGCCGACGGAGCGCGGTTCGCGGCGGCCGGCGACCCCTCCGCCGCCACGACCGCCCTGTCCACCATCGCCGCGACCGGCCGCGCGTCGCTCTCGGAGATGCGCCGGCTGCTCAGCCTCCTGCGCGACGACACCGCGCCCGTACCGGACGGACCCCAGCCCGGCCTCGCGGACATCGGCGGCCTGATCCGGACCATCGCCGACACCGGTCGCGAGATCCAGTTCGTCGTTCACGGCGACGTCCCCGCCCCGGGGTCGACCGACGCAGTGGGGGTCACGGCCTACCGCACCGTGCAGGAGGCTCTGACCAACGTCATCAAGCATGCCGGCTCCGACGCGCGGGCCTGGGTCACCCTCACGGTCGATCGGCACCACGTGGTCGTCGATGTCGTCGACGACGGCAGCGGCCCAGGATCTGCCGGGGCGACCGGTCACGGGCTCAAGGGGATGGCCGAGCGGGTCGACATGGTCGGGGGCCATCTCCTGACCGGACCCGACCCTCGGGGCGGGTTCCGAGTGTTCGCGACGCTGCCCCGCGACGGCGAGGTCGTCGGATGATCCGGGTCATGATCGTCGACGACCAGGCCCTCGTCCGTGCCGGCTTCGCGATGCTGGTGGGCTCGCAGGCGGACCTGACCGTCGTCGCGGAGTGCGTCGACGGACAGGACTGCGTCGACTGGCTCGCGCGGCAGTCGCACGCACCGGGCCGTGGGGAGGGCGAGCCAGACCCCGGGGTCGACGTCATCCTGATGGACGTGCGGATGCCCCGCATGGACGGCATCGAGGCGACGACGCTGATCGCCCAGAGATACTGCACGACGAGGGTCATCGTGCTCACGACGTTCGACCTCGACGAGTACGCCTTCACCGCCCTCCGGGCGGGCGCGTCGGGCTTCCTCCTCAAGGACGCCCCTCCGGAGGACCTCCTCGCGGCAATCCGGACGGTCCACGCCGGCGACGCGGTGATCGCCCCGTCGACGACGAGGCGCCTCGTCGAGACCTACGTGCGGGCCGTGGCTGCTCCGCAGGCTCTCATCGACCGCACGGCCACACTGACGGACCGGGAGCGGGAGGTGTGGCTCGCGATCGCGCAGGGCCTGACCAACTCCGAGATCGC
>DGBM01000077.1 GCA_002384765.1 Demequinaceae bacterium UBA4004 | reverse complement strand
CTTCTTTGTGCGGGTCCCGGGAGCATCGAAGCACGTTATTGGGCCCTGAGATGGGCCCTAAGATGCTCCGCGGCGAGGATCGGTCGGCTGGGTGACACTGCCGGTGTGCTCCAGACATTTCCTGTCACGCGTGACCCTGTGCGGCCGGTCGGGCTCCTTAGGTTCAGCATGGAGACCACTGCACAGGCACCAACCCTTCTGCTGAACCTCAACGAGGTCGCGACCCACCTGAGATGCACCCGCCGGAGCGTTGAGCGACAGATCGCGCGGCGTCGACTCCGTGTCGTCCGGATCGGGCGGGCCGTCCGGGTGGAGCGCGACGAGCTGGACCGTTTCATTGCATCGGCGCGGGACTCTGATGGCCGGTAGGCGTCAGAAGGACTCCGAGACGAACACGACCAAGTACCGCAGCAAGGATGGCCGTTGGCATGCGCGCGTGACGGTCGGCCGCCGAATCGACGGTCAGCTCGATCGGCGCCATCTGCAGCGCAAGACCAAGCGGGAGCTCGATGAGGCGGTGCGCGCTCTGGAGCGGGACCGGGACACGGGGAAACGGACCTGGCTCCAAGGCGAGCAGACGCTTGGCGGGTGGCTCGATCACTGGGTGACCGCGATCTTGCCTCTTTCTGTGCGATGGAAGACCCTCTCGACCTACCAGAGCCTGATGAAGGTGCACGTCATCCCGAAGATGGGTGCAGCGCGGCTCGCGGACGTCCGTCCGGAGGCGCTTGAGCTCCTTTACGGACAGCTCTTGAATGAAGGTCGTTCACCCCACGTGGTCCACGCCGTCCACCGGGTGCTTCGCTCAGCGCTGGGCGAGGCGGTGCGGCGCCACCACCTGAGCCAGAACCCAGCCACCGTCGCCCGTCCGCCGCGCGTGGTCACCGTCGAGATCGATCCCTTGACCAGCGACGAATGTCGTTCTCTCCTTGAGGCAGCGCGGGGAACGCCGAACGCGGCTCGCTGGTCCGTGGCGCTCGCACTCGGTCTGCGCCAAGGTGAGGCGCTGGGCCTGTCCTGGGATGACGTGGATCTCGATGAAGGGGTGATCCACGTTCGGCGCGCTGTGCAGCGACGCACTTGGCAGCATGGCTGTGGAACCACGCTTGGTGGGGAGCCGGTCTGCGGGCGCGGACGCGGCGGCTACTGCCCACATCGCAGAGCGGGAGGTCTCATGCTGGTCGAGCTCAAGACCCGCGCCTCACGACGGACCATCGTTCTGCCAGGCCCCCTGTTGTCGGAACTGCGAGCCCATCGCTCCGATCAACTGCGGCTCCAGGCGGAACGGAGGGGCTTCTGGGACGGGACGCACAACCTGGTATTCGCGACGGACGTTGGTGGGCTCATCGACCCCGCGCGAGACTTCAAGGACTGGAAGAAGCTCCTCACGGTCGCCGGCGTCCGCACCGTCCGACTGCACGACGCGAGGCACACCGCAGCTACTCTCCTCCTCGTCCAGGGCGTCGATCTGCGCACCGTGATGTCCATCATGGGCTGGACAGAGATGGCCACAGCCCAGCGATACGTCCACGCCGTCGACGCGCTGCGCCGCGAAGCGGCACGCCGCATGGGTGACGCGCTCTGGAAGGACGCCGTGCCGTGACGCAGGCACGCGAGGGCGCGACTCCCCCGTGGAGAAGACACGAGCGCGCGACACCCCGGCTGCTGCGGAAGTTGACCGGCGGCCACCGAGATCCAGCGATCAGAGGCGGCGCCTGTCAAGTGACTGCGAGCTGACGTCGACTCGGTATTGAACCAGAATCCTCGGACGTATTGATGCGGCCGATCTGGTAGCGAGCTATCTGACGTCTGAATCCATGGCGGCGCTGCTCTTGATGGCGTTGTAGATGAACTCCCAACGCTCCCTCGTTTTCGGTGCTTCACCACGAAACGCGATACCGGCCAACATCTCGACGTCGCGGGCCGGAAGATTCCGTTCGGACGCCCACTCCTGCAATGCAGTTGGAACGCTCGGCGACTCGGCGACCAACTCCCGGCCGACAAGATCTGCCAGTGTCACGCCTAGCGCTTGCGCGATCTTGTGGAGAAACGCTGCGCCCGGGCGACTGCCGCTCCCCTTCTCGACCGTCGACAGGTAGGACTTGCTCACTGACGCCAACGACGCTAGTTCGCTAAGCGATAGACCCTTGTCATGGCGGAGACTCGTGATTCGTGCACCGATCTCTTCGGCATTGATCTCATCCGAACCAAGACGCTCGATCAGGTTCGTTGCAGACCTCAGCCCCTGGCTGTGCGGCGACATGGTAGTCGTCAGCTCGCTACAGGAAGCCGGCTATAGCCGGGGGCATGGACAGTCTGAGCGCGGCGTGGCGTAGCGAGGACGAGTGAACGCATCACAGTTCTTCCTTCGTTGTCGATGTAGGGGTCGGAGATGGCAGAGACGTGGGCGGTTCGAGTGGCCGTCTGAAGAAAGGAAAGGTCTACGACCGCGGCCGCTTCGGCGCAGCCAAGGACCTCGTTGATTGGGTGTGTAGAGGGGACCTTCTTCCCGTGCAACTGATGAGGTGCGATCGGACACCATTCGCTGTTGCTAAAAACACGATGGATCGTGGTGGTCGTGCTGCCATCAGGCAGTATCGATCGGCGAAGGTCGACGACGATGGCGTGCCGGTCAGTCAGGTGAAGGAACCGTCGTAGCGTCGCGTCCAAACTGGCGTGGTGCCTATCGGCGACAACCTTGATTGCACCCATGTCGAAAGGCAGGTCCGCGAAGATGGGCTGAAGGAACCGCCGAGGAAGGAGAAACTCTGCGGCTCCTATGTCGGCGAGGTTCTCAAGGTGCCGGTTGCCGACGAGGCTACGGGTTCCAAGCCCCCCGCACCGGTGCTGAATAACGGCGTAGCCGGGGAGAAGGGTATGCGTGATCTCGTGCCCGATGGTGAAGTTCCTTCGGTGTGGACTGTCTGCGCTGCGCACCTTGATGATGAATCCGCCGCTCTCTGAGGGCGCAAGCATGCCTGCCCAGTCCATCTCAGCGACCTGAACGCCCTTGACGCCCTGGAAACTTGCAGCTCGATGGAAATCTGTCGGCGGCTCGAGTTCAAGCTTTCGTCCGAGCGCTTCGACGAGGCTCTCCACCAGCACGGCGTCGGGCACGCCTGGACACAGGTCGCGCGCACGCTCGAGCTCGGAAGTCGTCATCTTGACTTGAGTGTAGGTCGTTCGCTGTTGCGAACGCAACGTGCTAACCTTGCCATGTTCGCAACTACGAACACGGGTTCTCTTTCACAGTCCGTGACTGATCCCGTCAACACACAGGAGCAGGATCCATGTCTCAGGACACCATGAGGGCGAAGGGCTCGACGTCGGGGAAGACGCCGATCTACATCGACGGGACCAAGTACCACCCCGAGGGGGACAAGCTCACGGGCGCACAGTTGCGCCTGGTGCCGTCGCCGCCGGTCGCCAGCGACCGCGACCTGTGGCTCGACGTCGTCGACGAGCTCGACAAGCTCATCGAGGACGACGAGGTCGTGGAGCTGGAGAACAACATGCGGTTCTTCACGGTGCCGCGCGTCATTAACCCGGGCCAGGCCATCAACCCGAACACCGGGGCCTGACCGATGGGTGCGCTCGTGGCGGTCCTCCGAGAACAAGATCAGTCCTTCCTCGACTCGCTAGGCTGCAGCTCCACGGTTGAGGTATCCGACGGGTTCGTCAACGTCGTTCTGGCCGATTTCCCGACCCCGGGTCTCGACCAGCGCCACGTCGACCTTCTGCTGCGCCTGCCGATCGGGTTTCCCGACGCCACCCCGGACATGTTCTGGGTGTCGCCCTCTCTGACGGCCAAGGGTGCTGCGATCCCGGGCACCGAGCAGACCGAGAACTACCTCGGCCGGTCCTGGCAGCGGTGGAGTCGCCACATCGGGGGTCAGTGGCGCCCGGGCGTGGACAACCTCGAGACGTACCTCGCATACGTCCGCCGGGCGCTGGGGATGGCGGGCGGCAGCTGATGTCGACGCGCATCGCGTTCACCGAGGACCAGTTCAGCCCGCTGGTCGCTTCCCTTGGCGCCCGTGACGAAACCGCGGCAGTCGTCGCGGCATCCCTCGTGGAGGCCGCGGCGACCAGCATCAACACCACCCACGGCGACACCACCAAGGTCGACCAGCGCATCACGCTCCTCGCCCAGACCATCTCCCCGGTCCTCGAGGAGGCGTACATCGAGCGCGGGCCTATGGGGCTGTCCATCTCCTCGTCAGGCTGGGTGCGTCCGTTCCGCGCGGCGGTCACCAACAACCAGGTCCCGGTGTTCGTGCACACTCACCCGCACGGCCGTCCCGAGTTCTCTACCTACGACGACGAGGTCGACGTGGACCTGGCGATCTCCGCCCGAGCGTTCGGCGCGAAGTACTACGCGGCCATCGTCATTGCCGGCATCCCGGACGCCCCGGAGGTCGCGGCGCGTTTGTACGACCTCGGTGGGAACTTCAACGCCCACGCCCCGGAGTTCGTAGTCATCGACGCGGTCCGCGTGGCCGGCGCCGGCCTCCACCTGTACATGCCGCCCGTCCCCGGCGGCGAGCAGTCGACCGAGGAGCAGTTGTCGGTGTTCGACCGGCAGATCCGGATGCTCGGCCCCGACGGCAACCGCACCCTCAAGCGCGTCCGCGCCGCGATCATCGGGGGCGGCGGCACGGGCTCCGCGGTCGCTGTCCAGCTCGCGCGCCTTGGCCTGGGCGAGCTCGTGATCGTCGACGACGACTTCGTCACCGGTCCGACCCCGACCCGCGGTCACGGCATCACGACCGCCGATGTCGGCGACCTCAAGGTGGATGCCCTCGGTGACCACCTCGACGCCATCGGCCTCGGCACCCGGGTGGCCCGCATCGACAAGCCGCTGAACCACCCCGATGCGATCGCCGCGATCGCTCACGCAGACGTCGTCTTCAGCTGCGTCGACGGGCACGGCGCGCGCCTCATCCTCAACCGCTGGGCGTTCGCGCACACCGCGCCGGTCATCGACGTCGCCGTCTTGGTCGCCCCGACCGAGGGTGAAAACGGCACCCCGCAGGTCCAGATCGAACAGCGCGTCACCTGGGTCGCCCCCGGGACGGCGTGCCTGCTGTGCCGTGGCCGGATCGACCCTGCCCTCGCGGCGGCGGAAAACCTCGACCCGGAGACCCGCAAGCGTCTCGCAGGCGAGGGGTACGTCCAAGCCGCCGAGACGCCACAGCCCGCGGTCGTCACGCTCACCACCAGCGTCGCCGCGCTCGGCGCAACCGAGTTCCTCCTGCGCCTGACCGGCCTCGGGAAGATCGACGCCACCGAGCTGCTGCTCCGCTCCCATCTCGGCGAGCTGCGCCGCAACGCCCGCTCGCCCCGGCCCGGCTGCTTCTGCACCAACCCAGGCTTCATTGGGCGCGGCACCCGCGCCCCGTACCTCGACCTTGCCGGATTGCTCTAGTGAAGAGCCTCTTCACTCCCACCCAGATCGGTGTCATCCGCGTCTACCGGCGCGTCCGGAACGCTCACGCTAAGTCCCGTATAACCCGGGTCATCACCGTCGCCGGCCACGCCGAACTGCCCGAGGACCTCCACCCCCGGTGCCTTTATGTCCTCGGCACAAAGATACCCAAATGGGCGCTCATGGACTGCCCCTGCGGCCGCGGCCACAGGATCGAGCTCAACCTGGGCAACCCGGCAAGGACCCGCTGGAAGGTCACCACCAACAAGTCCGGCCAGCCGTCCGTCCATCCGTCGATCGACTACCAAGGCCAACCCCGATGCCACTACTGGCTCAAGGACGGCCGCATCCACTGGGTCCGGACCAGGCCCGCCGGTGAACTACCTCAACCATAGGAGAGCAATATGGACATGGTCCCCGTCGTCTCCGAAAACGTCGCCTTCGCGGGCTACGATCACGCCACGCGCACCTTGCGGATCAGGTTCCGCAGCGGCGGTACCTACGATTACGTCGACGTCCCGGTCTTCCTCTTCGAGGCCATGCTGCGGCCGCACCCGTGGCGGCGCGTCGGCCGCGAGATCCGCGCCCACCTATACCATCGAGTCCCCGCCTGAGGCGAAGGCCGTTCGTTCCAGGGGTGGGTCATTCTGGGCGATGTGACGCTGACCCAAAGTGGGCGCTGTGACCCTGCCGCCCAGTGTGGGAAGGAGGCAACGCCCTGAAACTCCGACCGTGACTGCGTATGCCTGCGTCTTGAGTGCGAGGGTCCAGCTCCGCCTGACCGGAGTAGCCGGAGCCAAGCGGCCGGTTTCGTCGGCCGCCTACTAGTCCGACGCAGTGGAGGGCGAAGCCACCAGCGATGCGCGCGCCCTGGCGAGCCACCGTTGCCCGGTTCTCGGTGTCGCCGGCCAGCCTCGATTGATGAAGGCGTCGGCGACGTCCTGTCCGCTGACGGTGTCGTCACGACGCACGAGGTCGACAGCGACGGCGAGGCGAGCGGAGGGGCCGTCGGTCGACGACGAGGTGTCGGCGGTGTCGAGTTCGCTTTCGCCGGGGGTGTCCGCCTGGACACTAGTGATCGGGGTCGGACCGGACGTGAGCTGTGCGTCGAGGTGATGGACTCGGCCGACCTCAGTCAGCCACTGCGTCAGCTGCCCGGACAGTCGCTGGTCCGTGGCGGGGACGTGTCGCAGCAGGGCGCGGTGATGTCGGTCGAGATGGCGCTGGGCACGGAGCGCGGCGCGCGATCCCGGCCGGGCTTGTCGGGTGCGCTGCAGGTCGAGGGCGGCGGTGGCGACGGCGAGCATGAGCCGGTGTCGCTTGGCTTCGCGGCGTGTCGGTGCGCTGTCGGTGTTGTGTCGGTCGCCGGTCAGGATGCGGTGCCAGAGCCAGGCCGCGACCAGGGGTGCGGCGATGCGGACGGCGGCCGCGAGGGCCGAGCGCGCGTCGAGCTGCCACGTGGTGACGCCGTGAGGGTCTGGCTGTCCGACGAGCTCGTGGGCGGCGGAGAAGGTGCCGCTGACGGTGGAGAACACCCATGTGGAGATCAGGTCGGCTCGCGCTGACCGGCCGCGTAGGACGGCGGATCGGGCCAGCAGCGCCGAGGAGACGAGTGCGAGCTCGAGGAACACCGCCAGGGCGACGGCGACAGCGGCGGTCAGGCGCAGCACGTCGATCCCGACCGAGATCATCCCTTGGGCGGACAGCAGTGTCGGCATGACTGCGGCCGCCGCCGTCAAGGTGACGGCAGCGGTGTCAGCGGGCACCCGGTCGGGGTGCCGTTCGGTCTGCGGGTGTCGGGCGTTCTCGGACACGTGGTGCCTCCTGACCGGACAGGTCTCCATAGGTCTGTCGCTCCATAGGGCCCGAAGGAGATCTGAGTCGGCACACGGTCGGCGGCACCTGTGGATAAGTCGCCGGGCCCGGGCGGCCTTGTGGAATGGTCGATCTCGACGAGCGCATCCGCCCGTTGTGTGGTGGCATGTATGCGGCAGACAGCGAGTACACCCGTTCTCCACCATCGGAACGGGCCCGCGCCGAGCTCCGGGAGGGCCGAAGCAGCGATTCGACAGGTGCATGTCCACTGACCGGTGCCCCGTGCGATGGCCAATCTTCTTGGATCAAGGTGATCGCCCGCAGGAACATCCCCGCCTTAGGCCACATGAGACCTGAAGGAGATGCCATGACCATCCACGCCCGACGGGCTGTCGTCGGAGTCGCGTTCGCCGCCGTCCTGGCGACCGCGGCGTGCACGAACCCGGAGGCGCCGCCCGCGACCACGACTGCGGTGCCGCCCACCGCTACGCCAACGGCCATGACTACGTCGACGACCTCCGCCGATCCACAGCTGGCCGGCGCGGAGGCTGCCGTCGCGGGACTCTGGGGCTTGGTAGATGCCTTGGGCGCCGACCCGAAGCGGAGCCTGGACGAGCTCACGACTGTCGCGCGGGACCAGAGCCTCGAGACGTGGCGGGAGCTGCTGACGAGCCAACGACGCCGGGGGTACCGGCAGACCGGCGGCATCTCCGTCGTGTCGTCATCCGCGAGGTCGGCCGGCGGCAAGTTCACCGTCGACACGTGCATCGACGTGAGCAAGACCAACCTCGTGGACAAGTACGGCAAGTCCGTGGTCGCGGCTGACCGCCCTCCCCGAGTGCGCTACACGTCCGTGGTGGAGCAGGGCACGGACGGCAAGTTCTACGTGATGCAGGACAAGGCGGTGGGGACATGCTGACCCGCTCGGCCCTCGTTCCGGCAGTCACCTTGGCGCTCGGGGTGCTATCCGCGTCGCCAGCATCCGCCGGCGACCCGGTGACCTGCACACCGCCGTCTGTCTTCAACCCACGGTGGGGCACCTGCACGATCGTCGTCGAGGATCCCGGCGGTCCAGTCGGCACAAAGCCCGGGGGTGGTGGCGGCGGGCAGAGCGGTGGCGGGGGCCCCAAGGCGTGTGTCAACGCGAATGGGGACGAGCTGCCGTGCCGTGACGGCGCGTCGTGGTGGAGCAACGGCTGGGGCTGCTACGTCAAGCCGCTGGCCCCGCAGCCACCCAAGAGCGACCCGCGCTGGGCCGGCCACACGGACGGCGCGATCTACGAGTGCTACGACCCGCTCGTGGCGCGATCCGGCGGCATTCCGATCACCTACCGCTGGGCGGTGACCCCGCCTGCCGGGCCTGCCGCGCCGCCGGACCCGCGGGTGCTGGCCCAGTCCGCGATCGCGCAGATGCGGCTGCGGGCCGTGTCGATCGGGATCGTCCCCGAGCCGGTGGCCGGCAGGGTCGGGATCATCGGCATGCCGACCTGGATGTGGGTCCAGGACCCCGGACCGTCGACGTTGGGGCCGATCACCCGGACCGCGTCGGCCGGCGGGTTCTCGGTGACCGCCGTCGCCAAGGCCGATCGGGTCGTCTGGCAGATGGGCGACGGCTCCGTGGTGACCTGCCGGGGCGCGGGCACCCCGTACGCGGACTCCTTTGGCCGCCAGTCCAGCCCGGACTGCGGGCACACCT
>DGBM01000026.1 GCA_002384765.1 Demequinaceae bacterium UBA4004 | reverse complement strand
GCGTAGTTGTTGAACATGCCGCCCGACGAGGAGCAGACACCCATGGCGAGCACCCACTTGGGCTCCGCCATCTGGTCGTAGACCTGGCGCACGATGGGCGCCATCTTCTGGGAGACGCGCCCCGCGACGATCATGATGTCGGCCTGTCGCGGAGAACCGCGGAACACCTCCATGCCAAAGCGAGCGATGTCGAAACGGGGTGTACCCGTTCCCATCATCTCGATGGCGCAACACGCCAAACCGAACGTCGCCGGCCACATCGACCCGGCACGGGCCCAGCCGGCAAAGTCTTCGAGTTTGCCGATGATGAATGGAGGGGCATCGGTGTGTTCGCTCATGCGGACCTCACTCCCACTCGAATCCGCCGCGCCGCCATTCGTACACGAAGGGAATCGTGATGAGCGCGAGGAAGGTCATGATGGCGATCAGGCCAAACAGCGCGAGCTGCTCGTAGGCGACCGCCCAGGGGTACAGGAATACCACTTCGATATCGAAGATGATGAAGGTCATGGCCACCAAGTAGTACTTGATGGGAATGTGCCCCCCGCCGGCGGCGCCAGGCGTGGGCATGAGGCCAGACTCGTAGCGATCAAGTTTCGCCGAGTTGTATCGCTTGGGGCCGATGTACGCGCTCGCCACGAGGCCCGCCACGGCGAGCAGTCCCGCGATCACGCTCATCACAACGATCGGTACGTAAGGGTTCACGATTGCGTCCTTCCCGTCATCATGCCGCCGGCGCGACCTTGGTCATCGCTACGAGCAGTTTGTCAGCCCAATTGCCGCCTCGCGGTTCATAGACGTCCGCAAGTAGTCTAGAGACAAATTCCATGATCAGCGGACGTGGCAGTCCATGACGCGTGCACACCTTCATGATGGCGGGCTTCTCGATGAGAGCGGCAAAGACGCGCCCCAACGAGTAGTAGCCGCCCAGGTCATCCTTCATCATGCGAGCATACGAGGCGAGGGCTCGTTCACGCGCCACATCGTCCGTCGCCTCCCGCCACGCAACGGCCGCCTCGGTGGCTCGGCGGGCCGCCTGCATCGCGTACGCGATGCCCTCGCCGTTGAAGGGATTGACCATTCCGCCGCTGTCGCCCACCAGCATCATGCCCGGCACATAGTGGGGCTGACGGCTGAACGCCATCGGGATGGCCGCTCCCTTGATGGCGCCCACCTGGGCGCCAAACTCCCAGTCTTTGGCCGAGTGCTCCAGCCAGTCCAGCAGCAGCGCCTTGTGGTCGAGCTTGGGGGGAGTTCCCGTGGCGCTGAGCGTGCCCAGGCCGACGTTCGCCGTGCCGTCGCCCAGCGGAAAGATCCAACCGTATCCCGGCAACAGCTTGGAGTTGCCGCGCTCGCCATCCCAAATCTCGAGGTGCCCCTCCATCCACTCCTCGTCGTGACGCGGGGTCTCGAAGTAGGTGCGCACGGCGATGCCCATCGGGCGGTTCTTCTTGCGCTCGATCCCCAGCCCCAGGGCGATGCGGGCGCTCACCCCGTCGGCCGCGATGACGAGCGGAGCCCGATACTCGGTGGGCTCGCCTACCTTGCGACCGGTTTCGTCGGTGGCGCGCGCCGTGACGCCCACCACCCGGCCGTCGTCGTCCGTGACAGCGGCGTCGACATGCCAGCCCTCGCGCACGTCGGCGCCGGCCGCGCGGGCGTGTTCGGCGAGTCGGTGGTCGAACTGGGCGCGCGGCAAGGACAGACCGTACTTCGGGAAGGACTCCAGATCGTGCCAAGGAAACTCGAGGCGATGACCTCCGCCCACCATGCGCAAACCCTCGTTGGGGATCCACCCCTCCTCGCGTGGGGTGGGCAAACCGATCAGCTGCAGCTCCTTGACGGCGCGCGGCGTGAGGCCGTCTCCGCAGACCTTCTCGCGCGGAAAGTGCGCCTTCTCCAGCGCGATCACATCAAAGCCCTCGGCAGCCAGATAACGCGCGGTCGCGGCACCGCCTGGGCCCGCGCCGATCACGATGACGTCGGCCTCGGTCTTCACACCCCCACCCTAAGGCGTACGAGACGATGGTCCGGCTCGCCTAGGCTTGCCCGGTGAGCATCGATGCGACCGCGCCCGGCCCCCTGACCGCGCGCACCGTCGAGATCCCGGACCCCGGAGACCTCGTCACGGTGCTTCCCGCCGCCGGCATCTCCTGGGTGAGGCGCGGCGACGGCATGGTGGCCTGGGGCGAGGTCGCACGGCGCGAGACTGCAGGTCCGGGCCGGATCGATGAGGCGCTGCTGTGGTGGCGGCGCACCACCCGCCACGCCACCGTGCGGGACGACGTTCGCGCGCGGGGCACCGGCTTGGTCGCCTTCGGTTCCTTCGCCTTCGCCGACGACGCCGCCGCTGGCGGCGCACTGATCGTGCCGCGGTACGTGGTGGGACGCCAGGAAGGCCGCTGCTTCTTCACCGTGATCGGCGCGGGCGACGCAGATCAGGTGTCGCTCGACGAAGCCCTCGCCGACGCTGTTCCCGTCACGCCCATGCCGGTGGTCGACGTCTCGGATGGCGACGAGGCGGGGTGGCGCACCGCTGTGTCTTCGGCCGTGGAGGCGATCGGCACGGGAGAGGTCAACAAGGTGGTGCTGGCCCGCGCCGTTCAGGCGCACGCCCACGGCCCGCTCGACGTCCGCTCGGTGCTGGCCCGCCTGGCAGACGAGTACCCCATGTGCTGGACATTCCACGTCGACGGCATGGTGGGGGCCACTCCGGAGTTGCTGGCCCGCGTCGACCACGGCCTGGTGACGTCGCGCGTACTGGCGGGAACCATTCGCATGACGGGCGACGAGATGGGCGACCTGGCCCGCGCCGCCGCGCTGGCGCGCTCGTCCAAGGATCGCGAGGAACACTCCTACGCGGTGGGCTCGGTCACGCAGGTGCTGGCCGCCCACTGCACATCCGTCAACGTTCCCGACGAGCCCAGCGTGCTGCACCTTCCCAACGTGATGCACCTCGCGACGGACATTACTGGCGCCCTGTCGCAGCCCGTGGGCGCCCTCGACGTGGTCCGCGAGCTGCATCCCTCCGCCGCCGTGTGCGGCACGCCCACGTTGGCGGCCGCCCGCGTGATCGACCGCCTTGAGGGCCTCGACCGGGGACGCTACGCGGGGCCTGTCGGATGGATCGACGCCGCGGGTGATGGCGAGTGGTGCATCGCCTTGCGGTGTGCGGAAATCGACCGCAACGATCCCGCCCGCCTGCGCCTGTTTGCGGGGTGCGGAATCGTGGCGGCCTCCGACCCCGCCTCAGAATGGGCGGAGTCGGAGGCCAAACTGGAGCCGATGCGGGCGGCGCTTCGCGCTTAGGGCGCCCCGCCCACTGCGCGGCCTACGTGTTTTCGGTGTTGGCCCCTGCCGCGCCGCCGCGCATGCCCGGTCCTCCATCGCGCAGCCCGAAGCCACCGCCGCCAGCCAGACGGTCGCCAATTGGGAGCCTTGCGAGGGCCTCGTCGGCCGAACCGAGAGTCACCGTGACGGTCGTGTCACCGGAGTCGTCAGCAACGGTCACCGTCACCGCGTCACCCGGCGCGAACTCGCGCAGGATCTCGCGCGCCTGCCACCAGTCGGTGATCTCTTGGCCGTCGATCGCGGTGACAATGTCGCCCGCCTCGATTCCGGCGTCGGCCGCCGGGCCGTCGGGGACAACGTAGCGCACCAGCACGCCGTCGACCGTCTCGTAGCGGACCGGCTGTACGCCCACCCAGGGCACCTCCTCGGGAGCGGGCGGCTCGGGGCGATCTTCGGCGCTGCCCACCGTCACCGATGCGGTCTTCTCGGTTCCGTCGTGGGTGTAGACGATCTCAAGCTTGTCGCCCTCCTCGGCGCCCTGGAGCGCCTCACGGAGAGCACCGCGCTCGTCCAACGTGACGTCGTCGATGCTGACCACCACGTCTCCTACTTCAAGGCCAGCGGTGTCCGCCGGGCCGCCGTCGACCACATGCACGACGGTGGCGCCGTCTGGGGTCGGGGCGATGCGGGCCCCGAAGTACGGCCGGTCCAGCAGCGCGCCGTGGCGTGGCGGCGCCGAATCGTCGGCGCTGTCCGCAGCGGTGGCGGAGGATGCAAGGGCCAGCACCAAGGCGCCGGACGCGAGCGCGCCCGTTCCCCATGCAAGGCCTCGGGTAAGTCGTGAACGGAACATCATGTCCTCCTCGGTAGATCGTGTGTATCGATCACACCAAGGCCACCTGCGTTGAACCTGGACGGAACCTGGGAAAGTGCTGAGACTTCGGGCGCCGTGGCGGCGTGGCGGCGNNGCGGCGCGTCAGCTACAGGACCGCCTCCACGATGTGCGCGCCGACCGGCGGCTTCGCGAGCGCCGTTGCCAGCCCGCTGACGGACGTGACCGGCGTGTGCGTGGCCCCGTACGCTGCCGCCAACGCCGAGAGGTCCGCCCGGTGGGGCGTCGTGAAGACGCGACGGACGTTTTGTGCGGGCGCCGCCGCGTGTTCGAGACTGCCGAAGATGGTGCCGCCACCGTCATTGACCACCACGATGCGCAGGTCAGGAGTGCGCTCCTCGGTGCCGACCAACAGTCCCCCCACGTCATGCAGGAACGTGATGTCACCCATGAGCGCGGCCGTGGGCCGGCCGAGCGCGAGCGCGAGACCCACGGCGGTCGAGACGGTGCCATCGATGCCGGCCAGTCCGCGATTGGCGAGCAGCGTGGGGGCGTGACCCACGGCCCAGATGGGCGCGACCCCGTCGACCATGCGGATGGGTCCGGAGGATCCCAGCAGCGCCACGTCGTCGGCCGTGAGAGACGAGATGAACACGCGGGCTACCGCACGCGCATCCCAACGTTCCGACGGCGCCGCCACCGCCGCGCATGCACGCCGCCACTCGGCCAGCCAGGCCGCGTCGGACGTGCCCGGTTCGAACCACTCTTCGGGGACGGCGGGCAGCACCCGTTCGGCGTGGCGCGGCGCTTCGCGCCAGCGTGCGCCGTGCGACGCCACCAGGAGCGACGGCGCGGAGTCGACCAGTCGCTGCACCGGCCTGGACAGCGTGGGCCGGCCGATCACGACCACGCGGTGGACGCGTGACGCGAGCTCTTGTCCGGTGTCGCTCGCCAGCATGGTCACGTAGTGGGACAGGGCATGGTCCCCCGAGCGGGCGCCCGACGTCGGCTCCGCCAGCAGCGGCCAGCCACGCGCCTCGGCGACGCGCCTGGCGTCGTCCCCTGCGCCGTCGCCCGCGATGACCACGCCGTACGCGTCGTCGGCCAACTGGCAGGCGGGCGCCGACAGGTTGCGCAGGCGGGTGCGGGTGCGGTCCATCAGGGTCGGCTTCTCCTGCGCGACGTGGGGCCAGGCGCCGCCGTCGGGCCCCAGCGGGTCACGGAACTCCAGGTTGAGGTGCACGGGTCCGGGAGCGGCGGCGAGGTCGTCCCGCTCCGTGTCTCCCATCGCCCATTGCATGGCACGCGCCGCGAGCAGTGTCGCGCGGCCGCCGCGCTCCGCGTGTTCCGGGGCGGACGAGTTCGCCTCCCACCGCACGAACGCGCCGAAGATGCCCTCCTGATCCGTGGTTTGGTTGGCCCCGACGCCCCGCAACTCGCTGGGCCTGTCCGCGGTGAGCAGGAGCAGCGGAATACCCGCGTGGTGGGCCTCCATGACCGCAGGCATCAGGTTGCCGACGGCGGTGCCCGACGTGGTGACCACCGCAACGGGTCGCGGCGGCCCGGTGAGGGCGCGACCGCGGGCAATGCCGATCGCGAGGAACGCGGCGGAGCGCTCGTCGATCCGCACGTGAAGGTTGACATGGGGGGCGCCCAACGGTGGGGCGTCCGATCCGGCCTCCGCCAGCGCGTGGGCCAGCGGGCCGGAGCGGGATCCGGGGCACAGCACGTAATCGGTCACGCCCTGCGCGGCCAGTGCGGCGATCAGTTCGCGCGCAAAGGCGGCCGCCGGGTGAGTCATGCGGTCACTCTCAGGGTCCTGGGTGTCAGCCGTCCGCGCACGGGAACCAGCGTGTCATCCACGGTGTCCGTCGCGAGCAAGGTGCCGGTGCCGAGTCCGTGCGCGAATCGCGAGTCCGGCAACGCCAGCGCAGCCGCCAACGCCGACGCCAGGCCGACGCTGGATTCCATGGCGGAGGAGATGATGACGGGCAGCCCCGCCCTTTCGGCGATCGCAACGCAGGCGCGAGCTCCTCCCATGGGAGACGGCTTGAGCACCAGGATGTCCGCCGCCTCGGCGCGCAGCACCGCGTCCACGTCGCCGGTGAGACGGATGGACTCGTCGGCCGCGATCGGCACCTCCACAAGGCGGCGCAGGGCCGCCAACTCGCCGATGGTCGCACAGGGCTGCTCGACGTACTCGAGACCCTCGAGCCCGCCCGCCCTCGCGGCCGTCTCAAGCGCCTTGACCGCCGAGCCCGCCGCGGCGAGGGTCCAGGTGCCGTTGGCGTCCACGCGCAGCCGCCCGCCCGTGCCCAACGCGGCAGCGACCGCCTCGACACGCTCGATGTCGGCGCGCAGTGTCGCGGCGGGGTCGGGGTCCGCCCACCTCGGTCCACCGACTTTGACCTTGGCGGTGCGACACCCGAACTCACGCACCAAGGCGGCGGCGTCGTCCGGCCCCATCTCGGGGATGATCGCGGCAGACTCGACGAAGTCGCGTATCGGCGCGGGCAACTGACCCGTGGCCGCCTCCACCGCCGCGGCCCACCACCGATTGCGCTGCTCCGGGATGTAGTCCGCGAACGGGGAGAACTCTCCCCACGCGTCGGCGCCGTCGGGACCGGTGTCGCGGATCAGCACGCCCGTGCGCTCGGTCAGCCCGCGGAAACGCCTGTTGAGCGTCACGCTGAATGGCCGGAACTCCATGGGGACAGAGTAAGCGGCAATTGCGATGGCGAGGCCAGCGAGCCCCTGACCACGAACACTTCTGACCGCGAGGCATCTCGACTCGCCGATGCCCGCCCGCGCACCACCCATGTCGCCGGCAGCTACGCCGTTGTGCTTCCCGCCTTCCCTCATGACGACGCTACGAACCTCCGCGTGCGCGCCGCACAGTAGCGTGCGTCCTGGACCGGCACACAGCTGGCGTGTCGGCGCGGCTTCCGGTTCGCAGCGGCGCCATCGGGGTCAGAACTGTCCAAGGCGCACCCCGGGTCCGAGTCGCATCGGTCTGGCCCGGCTACGCTGGCGACCATGAGCGATATCCCCGCCCAGGTCTCGGACCTCATGGACCCCACCCAGTGGCGATCGATCGACGGCTTCGCAGATGAGGACGTCACGTACCACCGCTGGGTGGAGCGCGACGGCACCATGGAACGTGACCTGCCCGCCGTGCGGATCGCCTTCAACCGGCCCGAGGTGCGCAACGCCTTCCGGCCCGGGACCGTCGACGAGCTGTACCGCGCGCTCGACCACGCACGTATGACGCCCGACGTCGGCGTCGTGCTGCTGACCGGCA
>DGBM01000285.1:6163-6949 GCA_002384765.1 Demequinaceae bacterium UBA4004 | reverse complement strand
AGTCGTCCGCGAGCAGGTCGTGGATTTCACCTTCTGCCGCCTCCAGGCGTTCCATCGCATCCAGGAGCCGCCGCGCGTTGCGCGGCGACCGCATGAGGTAGGCCGTCTCGCGCAGCGCCTCGAACTCATCCAACGACACAATCACCACGGGCTCGTGACCCGAGCGGGTCACGACCACCTCTTCGCGGTCGTTGACGACCGAGTCCAGGACCTCGGCATAGCGCGCTCGGGACTCCGTGTAGCTCATCGTTCTCATCTGCCCTCCGGTCCTGTACAGAAAAGTGTACAGCAGGTTCCTGCGCGTGCTTTTCGAGCGGATCCCGGGCCGCTGATTGCCTCGGCAAACACATTGGGCTTCCGAGCAGGTTCCGAATGCCGCGGGGACATGACTATGGCAGCAGACCTCCCCATAGCGACCGGCGTTCCTCGGACCGCTCATCACCCTCATCCTTGACGACAGCGGCTCCCTCACCGAACGCATGGCCAAGGCCTTCCCCTGGATGCTCGCCCTGTCTCCTGCCGATCGGGAGTCCTGTGCGCAGGACCTCCTCGACGCCGCAGCGCATCGTTCTCCACCGACCAGCCGCACCTGGCGATCGCAGAGGGCAGGATTCCAGCTCAGCGCATATGCCTGTGGGTGTAGCGCGGTCCCTCGGCCGCCACAATCTCGAAGTGCGTATTTGGTCGCGTGGGGCCAGTGACCGGGTCGGCGGCGAAATGGCGTCGGGTCGGGGTTCGGTAAGAAGCCAGGTATTGTCGAAGCAGTGACACGGGGTGCCGGTTCTG
>DGBM01000285.1:0-6155 GCA_002384765.1 Demequinaceae bacterium UBA4004 | reverse complement strand
GCCGAAGGCGCCCGGGTGGTCGTCAACTACCGCACCAGCCAGGATGCCGCTGAGGAACTAGCAGATCATCTGGGCTCGACGCAGGCTGTGGCCGTGCAGGGCGATGTCACCGATCGCGACCAGGTGGCCGCCATGCTCGAGCGCGCGCGGGTGCACTTCGGTGCCCCGGTCACCACGGTGGTCAACAACGCGCTGGCCGACTTCTCCTTCAACGGGGACGCCCGCTCCAGTGCTGCGGACATCCGCTGGGAAGAATTCACCGCTCAGTTCTCCGGGAGCGTCCGCGGAGCTCTGAACACGACGCAGGCAGCGATGCCGGGGATGCGCGAACGAGGCTTCGGGCGGATCGTCAACGTCGGCACGAATCTGTTCCAGAACCCCGTGGTGCCCTACCACGACTACACGGCGGCCAAGGCCGCACTACTGTCGCTGACTCGGACCCTGGCTAAGGACTTGGGCCAGCACAACGTCACGGTGAACATGGTCTCGGGCGGACTTCTGCGCACCACCGACGCAAGTGCAGCCACCCCCGCCGAGGTCTTCGACCTCATCGCCTCCTCCACCCCGTTGGGACGGGTGACCACCCCGCAGGAGTTCGCCGACACCATCCTGTTCTTCGCCTCCCCCTGGGCGCGGTCGGTCACCGGACAGAACCTGGTGGTCGACGGCGGACTAGTCATGGACTGAGCCGGACACTCATGAGCACGCAGCGACAACTGCATCTGAACGCCTTCCTGTTCGGCACCGGCCACCACCGTGCGTCATGGCGGCTCCCCGACTCCCCCGTGGAGCAGCTGGGCGACATCTCCTACTGGGAACATCTGGCCCGCATAGCCGAACGCGGTCTCTTCGATGCCGTGTTCTTCGCCGATGGCCACAGCGTCGACGATGTCGCCTCCGGCCCCCGGTGGTTTCTGGAGCCGCTGACTGCCCTGTCCGCCATGGCCCGCGCCACCGAGCGGGTCGGGCTGGTCTGCACCATCTCGACCACGTTCTTCACTCCATTCCACGCCGCCCGGATGCTTGCCTCTCTCGACCACATCAGTGGTGGGCGAGCGGGGTGGAACGTGGTGACCTCCATGTTCGACGCCGAGGCCCAAAGCCACGGACTACAGACCATGCCGCCACCGGAACAGCGTTACTCCCGCGCCGAGGAGTTCGTTGAGGTCACCCAGCAGCTGTGGGACTCCTGGATCGATGACGCCGTGGTCGCGAACCGGGGCGGTGTCTACGCCGATCCCGCTTCACTGCGCCCGGTCCATCACCGCGGCAAGCACTTCCAAGTGGATGGGCCATTGACCGTGCCACGTCCGCCGCAAGGCAGGCCGGTTCTCTTCCAGGCCGGGGCGTCGAGTCCCGGACGGGATCTGGCCGCCCGGTACGCCGAGGCGATCTACGCGGTGACCTACGATTTGCCGGCCGCGCAGGATTACTACGCCGACGTCAAGGCGCGTGTCGCCGCGGCCGGGCGGAACCCGCAGACGGTCGCGGTGATGCCCGGGCTGGTCACCTACGTGGGGTCTACAGAGCAGGAGGCACGAGCTCAGCAGGCCGCGGTGGATGCGTTGCTACCCACCGAGCAGTCACTGGCCCAGCTGAGCACATTTGTCCAACAGGACTGCAGCGGGTGGGACCTCGATGCACCGGTCCCTCCGTTGCCCCCGCTGGCACGATTCCGCGGCCCGCAAGGCCGCTATGCCACGATTCTGCGGATCATCGAGGTAGAACGCCCTACAGTCCGCCAGCTGCTGGGCCGTCTGGCTGCCGGCGGCGGGCACTGCACCATGGTCGGCACTCCCGAGAGCGTCGCGGACCGGATCGAGCATTGGTTCCGCTGCGGAGCGGCCGACGGCTTCAACCTCATGCCCCCGATCCTGCCGGACTCTCTGGACAACTTCGTCGACCACGTCGTGCCGGTGCTCCAGCAGCGAGGCCTGTTCCGTACCGAATACACCACCGGCACGTTGCGCGGGCACCTCGGGCTGGACCGCCCGACCACCGGTGCCCCACCGTAGGTGGCGGTGGTGTCCGGCGCGTGCGCGACGCCTCACCGAGGCTTGTTTGCCGTCAGCTCGTGGCGGGGCTCAGTCGGGGAGCAAACCGCGAAGCTGCCGGGCAGCGGTGCGGGGCTCGGGGGCCTGGGTGACGGCACGGACCACGACGATGCGGCTCGCCCCGGCATCGAGGACGTCGGGCAGGCGGCTGACGTCGATGCCGCCGATGGCGAACCACGGCTTGCCGGTCCCCGTCGGGGAGCTGGCCAGGAGCGCGGCAACATCCTTGACGAATCCGAGGCCGGTGGCGGGACGGCCGGGCTTGGTGGGGGTCTCCCACAGCGGCCCGGTACAGAAGTAGTCGACCTCGGGATCTTCCCATGCTGTGCGGGCCTGATCGAGGTCGTGGGTGGAGCGGCCGATCAGCACGTCGGGACCAAGTAGAGACCGTGCCTGAGCAACAGAAATGTCGCGCTGACCTATGTGGAACACATCGGCGCCCACGAGGGCTGCGACGTCGGCCCGGTCGTTCACGGCGAACAGTTTCTCGTGCTCGCCTGCCACGTCGGCCAGCAGCCGCAGCGCAGCGATCTCCGCATCGGTGTCCAAGGTCTTGTCCCGCAGCTGGACGATGTCGACTCCCCCGCTGTATGCGGCGCGCAGGAATTCCTCGAGATCGTTGTGTTTCTGGCGGGCATCGGTGCACAGGTATAGCCGCGCGGCGGCGAGCTTTTCGATGCACGCTCCGCGCTGGTTGCGCGCAGCCGGTACTGCGAACGCGGGGGTATGGTGGGCCACACGCTGATGATAGTCAGCGGGTTCTGCGGGAGCCCTTCCTGGGCTGAGAAGGCTTAAGCGCCGACCGCCACACCTGATGCGGGTCATGCCGCCGTAGGGAAGGACATGCCAGTGGCACATCCTGCAGTCTGTTTCCGCGCCGGAACAGAGCCTGTCGACGTCGCCGTCCTAGGCGCCGGGGTGGTTGGCTTAGCTACCGCGTGGGAGCTGCGCCGCCGCGGTCGATCCGTCGCGTTGGTCGATCCGCACCCCGGGTCGGGGGCATCGCGGGCGGCCGCCGGAATGTTGGCTGCGGTCAGCGAAGTCCAGTACCAGCAGGAGTCTCTTTATCCGCTGATGAGCGCCTCGTCCGCCGAATACCCGGCCTTCGCCGCTGTCCTCGAGCAGGCTGCCGGAGTATCCGTGGGGTACCGCCGCACCGAGACCTTGGTCTGCGGAGTGGACTCCGCCGACCGGCAGTCGTTGGCCGACCTTCGCCGGCTGCAGTTGCGCCATGGCATGGCAGTGGAGCCGCTGACCGTTCGCGTGGCCCGCTGCCTGGAACCGGCGCTGAGCCCGCGACTGGCGGCAGCCTTCCGCATCCCCACCGACCACCAGGTCGACCCGCGCCGACTGATGACTGGATTGCTGGCAGCCCTGGCCGAGCGGGACATAACCACCCCGTGCTCCGCTGGTGCCGTGGACGGGGGGCCGGTGCGTCTGATCCACCAGCAGGCGAGAGCGCTGCGGTGGGACGGGCGCGAAGCGGTGACCGGCGTCGTCCTGACCGACGGGCCCGACGTGGTCGCGACCGAGACGATCGTGGCCGCGGGTCTGGGCACCAGCGCGCTGAACGCCTTGCCGGCCACCTGCCGGTTGCCGCTGCGTCCGGTGCATGGCGACATCGTGCGCGCCCGCCTGCCCCGCGGCGCGGAGCCGCTGATCCAGCGCACCGTCCGTGGCCTGGTCCACGGCGTGCCGGTCTACCTGGTGCCGCGCACCGACGGCTCGGTCGTGATCGGGGCCACGTCTCGCGAGGATGACATGAGCGGGGTCAGCGCCGGGGGTGTGTTTCGGCTGTTGCGCGATGCGCAGGCCCTCGTGCCGCGGGTTGCCGACCTCGAGTTGACGGAGGTCATCGCCCGCGCCCGCCCCGGCACACCGGACGACGTGCCGTTCCTCGGCCGCATCCGCGCGCCCGACAGCGAACCCGTGCCCGGCCTTATCGTCTCCACCGGATATTTCCGTCACGGTGTGCTGCTCACCCCGCTGGCCGCTCGTCTCGCTGCGCAGCTGGTCACCGGCGAGACGGGGAGCGATCCGGTCACCGACACCGCGCATCTGGCAAGCACCGACCCACATCGCTTCGACTCGCTGGTCCTCGACCGGCGCGCGACCGTCGCCCACATTCCGACATCCGAGAACAGGAGACCCTGATGTCCGCCATCACCCTCAACGGCGACCCACACGCCGTGCCGAAGGACGCGACCATCATCGATCTCGTCGCCGAGGCCGTCGGTCGGCCCCTGGGCCCCGACGGCCACCCGCTGGACGGGGACCGCCTAGGCATCGCCGTGGCCGTGGACGCCTCGGTCGTCCCACGCAGCCGTTGGCACCGCACGCCCGTGGTCGAGGGCCAAAGCATCGAGATCATCACCGCCGTCCAAGGAGGATGAACATGACCGCCACGTGCCCGGACCCGCTGCTCCTTGAAGGGGTAGAACTGTCCTCCCGGCTCATCATGGGCACCGGAGGCTTGAGCTCCTTGCACACGCTGGAGCAGGCCTTGCTCGCCTCGGGCACCGAGCTGACCACCGTGGCCCTGCGCCGCTACGCCCCCAATCAGGGCGACTCGCTGTTCTCCCTGCTCGAGCGCAACGGCATCCGGATCCTGCCCAACACCGCCGGCTGCTACACCGCCCGCGACGCCCTACTGACTGCAGAGCTGGGCCGGGAGGCGCTGGAGACCGATTGGGTCAAACTTGAGGTCATCGCCGACGAGGACACGCTGCTCCCTGACGTCGTCGAACTGCTGGAGGCCACCGAACAGCTGGTGGCCCGGGACTTCAAGGTCTTCGCCTACACCTCCGACGACCCGGCTGTTGCCCGCCGCCTGGAAGACCTCGGCGCCGCCGCCGTCATGCCCCTGGGCGCACCCATCGGCACCGGGCTCGGCATCCTCAACCCGCACAACATCGAGCTCATCGCCTCCCACGCGCGCGTGCCCGTGATCCTCGACGCGGGCATCGGCACCGCCTCCGAGGCTGCCTTAGCCATGGAACTGGGGTGTGAGGCCGTACTGCTGGCCAGTGCGGTGACCCGGGCACAGGACCCCGTGGCCATGGCCACCGCGATGCGCCACGCCGTGGCCGCCGGACGGCTAGCTGCCGGCGCCGGCCGCATCCCGGCGCGCCGTCACGCCGTCGCCTCCTCCCCCCTGGCCGGACTGATCGACGCCCACGAACCGGTGGACGTGCCGCGCGGAGACTGGGCGCCGGTAGGAGAAAGCCGGTGAGCTCACTGCCCCCGCTGGTAGAGCCCGGCGCCGAGCTGACCCGCGACGAGCGTGAGCGTTACGCCCGCCACCTGTCCCTGCCCCAGCTCGGTTCCGTGGGTCAACGGAGGCTGAAGAACGCCCGGGTCCTCGTCATCGGGGCCGGCGGGCTGGGAGCCCCGCTCCTGCAGTACCTGGCTGCCGCCGGGATCGGGACACTGGGGATCGTTGACGACGACGTGGTCGCGGTCGCCAACCTGCAACGCCAAGTGATCCACACGGTCGCCGACCTCGGCCGACCCAAGACGGACTCTGCCGCCGACGCGGTGGCCCGGCTCAACCCCCTGGTGAAGGTGCGCACCCACACGATCAGGCTCGCCGCGGACAATGCCGTGGATCTGGTACGCCAGTACGACCTGGTGCTGGACGGCGCAGACAACTTCGCCACCCGCTACCTGGTCAGTGACGCGACGACACTGACCGGTCGCCCGTGCGTGTGGGGGTCGATCCTGCGCTTCCAAGGACAGGTCAGCGTCTTCTGGGCCCGGCACGGACCCACCTACCGAGACCTCTACCCCGAGGCCCCGCCGCCCGGGCAGGTGCCCAGCTGCGCCGAGGGCGGCGTGGTAGGGACCCTCCCGGCCACCATCGGCTCCATCATGGGCACCGAGGCCATCAAGCTCATCACCGGCACCGGGAAACCCGTGATCGGCCGCATCCTGATGCACGACGCTCTGCAGATGACCTGGCGAGAACTGCGCCTGTCCCCCGACCCCGACGCTTGCCCGGTAACGGCCGTGGAGGACCTCGACCTCAACCGCGCAGCCCCGGACGATGCCCCGCTCCCACACGAGACACTCACCGCCATCGAACTGGCCGCCCTGCTCGAG
>DGBM01000147.1 GCA_002384765.1 Demequinaceae bacterium UBA4004 | reverse complement strand
CGGGAAACTCAGGACGATTCACCTCGCGAGGGCCGGACGGAACGGTTCGGCACCGGCCGCGCCGAGCGCGATGTTCCTCGTGTCGTGGCACGCATGTGCTGCTGGCGCAGGTGTGGTTGTGGCGGCGCGCGGACGCTGTCTCGGTGATCGGGGCCGCGCTGGAGGCCAAGGCCGCTGGGGCCGGTCACCGCGCCATCGCGGCCGTGCTCGGGCGGCCGGCGGCGACGGTACGCGGCTGGCTGCGCCGCTTCACGGCCCGGGCCGAGCAGCTCCGGGCGGCGTTCACCCGGTTGCTGCTGGTGTTGGACCCGGTCGCTGGGCCCTTGGCGCCGCGGTCCTCGTCGGTCGCGGACGCGCTCGAGGCGATCGGTGCCGCGGCGGCCGCGGCGGTGCTCAGGATCGCCTCGCTGCCGGCGTGGGAGTTCACCGCCCGGGCCACCGCCGGGCGGCTGCTGGCCCCGCCGGCCCGGGCCGGGCGGTGAGCAACACGAGTTGACCCTGCCGCCGGCCGGGATGTCCCGGGCACCCTTCGGACGGAACGCATTTCAGGCGAAGGGAAGGGCAAGGATGAGTGAGCGACACAGACCCGGCGACGATGCGGCGCGGCGGGCCGAGCGGGCGCGGGACGTCGCGCTGTTCCGGTACGCGTTGATCCGGCAGGCCGCGGACGCCTCG
Organism: Demequinaceae bacterium UBA4004; assembly: GCA_002384765.1. The sequence goes on along the minus strand of DGBM01000147.1, from coordinate 11,456 downwards.
TTGACCACCAGGCAGCGCGGTGCCTTGGTGCGTCGCCTCGTCGAGCAGGAGCACACCGGCCCGGCCGGGACCAAGGTGAGCGTGTCGCGGGCCAGCGTGGACCGGTGGATCAAGGCCTGGCGCACCGGCGGGTTCGACGCGCTGCTGCCCTCGGCGCGGCACGTCGAGCCGCGCACCCCGGCAGCGGTGCTCGAGCTGGCGGCCGCGCTCAAGCGGGAGGTCCCGGCCCGGACCGCGGCGCAGGTCGCGGCGATCCTGACCGTGCACACCGGCACGGCGCCCTCGGCGCGCACGTTGCAGCGCCACTTCGCCCGGCTCGAGCTGAACACCCGCCCGGACGGGAACCCGCCGAGCGCGTTCGGCCGGTTCGAGGCCGCCGCCGCGAACGAGCGGTGGACCGGTGACGCGCTGCACGGGCCGGTCATCGCCGGGCGCAAGACGTACCTGATGGCGTTCATCGATGACCACTCCCGGGCCCTGGTCGGCTACCGGTGGGGCCACAGCGAGGACATGCTCGCCCTAGCCGGCGCGCTGCGCGCCGGCCTCGCCGCCCGCGGGATCCCGAAGGTCGCTTACCTGGACAACGGCGCGGCGATGGTCTCCAAGCAGCTCCTACGCGCGCTGGCCGTGCTCGGGATCCGGCTGACCCACTCCCGACCCGGTCAGCCCGCCGGTCGCGGCAAGATCGAGCGGTTCTTCCGCACCGTGCGCGAGCAGTTCCTGCTCGAGCTGACCGTCCCCGGCGCGGCCTCGCGGGTCACCGGTCTGGCCGAGCTGAACGAGCTGTTCACCGCCTGGGTCGAAACCGTCTACCACCAGCGGGTGCACTCCGAAACCGGGCAGGCGCCGCTGGCCCGGTTCCTGGCCGCCGGGACGCCGGCCACCCCGACCCCGGCCCAGCTGCGTGAGGCGTTCCTGTGGTCCGAGCACCGCGCAGTCACCAAGACCGCGACCGTCTCGTTGCACGGCAACACCTACGAGGTCGACGCCGCCCTGACCGGGCGCACGATGCCCAGGCCGTGGTGGATCGAGTGCAGCTGGGTCATCAGGCCGCCGACCAGGGTCCACTTGTCGGTCGGCAGCACGGCAGCGATCTCGGCGACGTTCGGCCACGGGTCTGGCCAGCCGCCGAGGGCGGCTGCGATGTCGATGGTGGGGCGCTCGATGCCCGGATTCTTACGGTCTGACATTCTCGCGGAACAACTCCAACCGGCGGGCCAGTACCTGCTCTCCCACGCCGCGTTCGCGCGGGTCGAGGGAGGTGGCGGCGTCGACAGCGGCGAGGGTTCGGCTGAAGGCCCCCAGGTACGTGATGAAGTCAATGTCCATGTAGGTGGAGCGCAGGGTTATGGACCCGTTGGTGTCCTCGCTTAGTCGGTAACGACGCACGAGGTCGGCGATCCGGTCTGCATGGATGTAGCCGTCGACGATCGTGTCGTCCTCTACGAGCCCGAGCCGCTGGCGGCCGGGGATGACGAGCTCCTTGCGGAGGCGCTCGATGACGGAGCGGTGGCCGGACCAAGTAGTCACGGTCGCACGGCCGCGCAACCGGATGGTCAGCTCGGTCGGCTCGGTGATCCCGCGCAGGGCGGCACGGAGCCGGTACCTCTGGACATCGCCGAGACCCAGCGGGGCCGCACCTGAAAGCATCGCAATAGCTCCCCAGGCGGTGTGCTCTGCCCAGGTCCGAGTCCGGCCCGAGCCGCGCTCGGCGCGGTAGCGCTCTACCGACGTGCGGTCGAAGATGCCTCGAGCGACCCGGGTGATGGACCCTGTCTGAGCGAGGATGCGGACTTGGCGCGCTTCTACGCCCAGGAGGTGGGCTACCTCTTGGGTCGTCAGGAAGTCGCCCCTGATCGCCATAACAGAATATTGCCGCTTCCGGTGGTTATCTGTAAAGCGTCAGTGTGCCTTATAGGGAGCGGGCGGTTCTTGGACAGTCGCTGCAAGACCGCACGCCTGGACGGCGGCAGTGGACCTCCGGAGCGTGCTCGGCTGCCTCGCGACGAGGCTGGCGCCCAACTGGCACAGTGGGTCCACCGGCTGGCGCCGGTGGACAACCCTCTGTGCGGAAGTTGTGGGGAAGATCGGCGCCGGGCGGGGTGGCTGCAGATCAGCGGCCGGTGCAACGGGGGCTGTAAATCCGTCGCGAAAGCNNGTTCGAATCCTTCACCTGCCACGTAGTGCCCCAAGAGGCCCTGACCAGCGGAAACGCCGGCCAGGGCCTCTCGCACGTACCCCGGTGGGGTATCTCGCGCAACCGATGCCGAAGGTGAGACGCCGGGTCGCTGACCTGCGGAAACGCGAGGCGCATCGACGCCCGTGCGGAATGCGTGCGGAAGTTGCGTCCCCTTCCGGCGCGCCGTGCGGACTCGTACATCGCCTGACCTGCAGCAACGCGGGGGAGGGGGTATGCAATCGGAGCGGAAATCCTGACCGTCCCCATAGCGATGGCGTCGCATTCAGAGTCCGTGAAGTTCATGGCATGGCCGCGGACTCTGCGAGACCGTGGCGCTCGGGGGCAGCTTCGTCCTCGATTGGTGCGGAGGGCTCGCACCACTGTGGCCGAGGCGCTGCGCCGCTTACGTATCTCATCGGATACGATGGGTGCGGGTGAGATGGGAGTGGAGATGGCTGGCAGCAATGTATTGGAGCGGGCGCGTCGTGGCGCTGGGCTGAGCCAACAGGAGTTGGCGGAGCGGGCGCGCACGTCACGCACGGCTGTGTCCGCCTATGAGCATGGGCGCAAGTCTCCGTCCCTGGGGACCGTCGAGCGGTTGCTGGCAGCGAGTGGGTACGAGCTGGACGTCCGCCCGCGCCTGAGTTTCCGGGCCGTGACGGGCCGGAGGGGCAAGCGGTATGCCGTCCCTGACCGGTTGCCGCGGCTGCCGGTGGAACAGGCGTTGGGTATGGTTCGGCTTCCCCTGCGGTTGAACTGGTCCGAGCCGGATCGGCTCTACCGGCTCAGTGACCGCCGCGACCGGGCCCGTGTGTACGAGATCGTCCTTCGCGAGGGCGACGGCGCGGATATCGAGCGGTATGTCGACGGGGCACTGCTGGTCGACCAGTGGATGGACCTGGTGCTTCCGGCCGATCTGCGGACCGCGTGGGCGCCTCTGATCGAGCGGCTGCTGGCGGCCTGATGGGACGCGATCGTTCGCTCCTCACGCCGTTCCAGCTTGACGTTGCGCGTGTGTTCTTCAGCCTGCCGGCTGCTGAGGGTTTCCTCCTGGCCGGTGGTGCTGCCCTGCTTGCCCAGGAACTGACTCACCGGCCGACACAGGATCTCGACTTCTTCACTGTGCGCGGGGTTGGCGACGTGGTACGTGCCAAGGATGAGTTCACCACTGCCGCGCGCGCCCGGGGATGGGCGGTGGAGCACCTTCAAGGCTCGGGTGATTTCTGCCGCCTGCTCATCCACGGGCGGGAGGGGGACTTGTTGGTTGACCTGGCGCTCGAGTCCAGGCCAGGCATGCCGGCGAGAGCCAGCGTCGCTGGACCGACCTTCGCGCCGGAAGAACTCGCCGGCCGTAAGCTGATCGCGCTGTTCGACCGAGCCGCCGCCCGCGACTTCGTCGATGTGTATTCCTTGACCGGGCTCTTCGGGAAGCCAACGCTGCTCACACAGGCAGCGATGATCGACCTGGGGTTCGACACGCAGGTCCTCGCCTCGATGATCGACCGCCTCGACGCCTATACCGACGTCGATCTGCTCCTTGACCCACAGGTCACGGACGTCCCCGCGCTGCGAGTGTTCTTTGCAGACTGGGCGGCAGAGCTTCGGGTCGGCTGAACTGTCCCGAGATCGTTGCGGCCCCGTATCACTCGCGGAAGGGAGGCACCCGAACTGGTTTCACGGGCGTTGCGTTCTTCCAGCGGTAGTGTCCGAGGCAATGATGGCTACTGATCTGCACCACTTCCTCGACCTGCCGGTCGATGTGCCGGGTCCGGCTCGACGGCTGGCCGAGCACTTGGGCAACATCGTTCGGGCCGCGACGTCCGGAGACCTGGGCGTCGGGTGGGAGAGTGCGCTGCCGTGTCGGCGCCGGCCAGCTAACCGTCCCTGCCCGGGTCGGATGGTGGTGCAGCGGACTGAGGCGCCGGCCACGATTCGTTGGCGGTGCAGTGTCTGCGACGACGAGGGCGTCATCAGCAACTGGGCTGGCTCGCCGTTCGATCTGCGTGCGCGACAGCTCACCGTCGCTGGTGCCGTCAACGAGATCGTCATATCGGCCGGCGTCGCCGCAACGTTGCGCGATTTGCGGTTGCTCGACCTGGATTGCGAACGGCTGGTCTATCGGGCCCGTGCTCACGGCGAGGGTGCCGCCCTGCTGGCCAGCGACGAGGACTTGGACGAACTGATTGGGTACGTGGCGGCCGAAGCCAACCACGAGTCGAACAGGCCCCGTCAGCGGCGACTCGACGCGGCCCTCGACGCGCTGACCGGCGCCGCTGATACCGATTGATGATTCAGACAGCCGTATCCATGGCTCCAGGATGCCACGCTCCTTGACGGCAAGCAGTTGGTCGCGTGGTGACGCCGGTGCCGGCCTGACTGGAGGGTCGATCGCCCACTGGAGATCGCTTGGGCCGGACGAGTCGGCATAGGGTCGGTCGGTATGGACGCCACGCAGCTTGGCCTGTTCGAATTGCCTGACCTGGACCAGCCGGGTCCTTCCGAACGCTCGCGGTGCGGGAGGAACCGCGAGACGTGGAGCCTCACGACGACCGCCGCGGTCACCGTCGTGGACGCCGGTGCCCTTCTTGAGGCCTATGCGCGGGCCGAAGAAGACGGCGTGATGATCAACCTGCCTGCCGACCCGCAGACCTGCGAGCCGCAGGACAGCGACGGGGTGGCGCGAGCCAACGACGCGTTCGACGCCCTCGCTTGGCTCATCTGGCCAACCGATGGTCTGGACGAGCTACGGGAGGCCGGCGCGTTCCGGATCCTCTCGGTGGAGAGCGAGGCGGTGGCAGCGTCCATCGACAGGGGAAAGGCTGCCTGGACGGTCACCGTCAAGCTGACCGATGTCGACCAGTTGCGCCGGCTGGCTGTGCAGGCCAACCCGGCACAGGCACAGCTGATCGCAGAAAGTCTCGCGGTCGCCTGGCAAAACGCAGCCGACCCGTTCACGCCGCTCCATTCCATCCCCGGGATCCGGTGGCAGCCCGGAGGAGTCACCCTTGAGCAGCTGCCGGAGCGGACGACGAAGGGCCGCTAATGCCTGGATCGCGACCACCCGTCGTCTGCCCGATCCCGAGATCCCCAGAGCTTGGTCCGCGGCACGCTCGGGCCGCGCTCAACACGCTCGCCAAGATGCCAAGTCAGACCGACGCTATCGCGGCGTTATGACGCGGGCCAGTGGCGACAGTTCGCGACTTCGCACCCACCGTGCTCATCGAGATACGCGAACAGCTGCCTTGGGATCCGGCTCCGCCTTCTTGTGCTTGGTGGTGGATGCACCGCGCGCCTTGTGAACCTTGCTCCCCCGCGTCACGCGTACGGGGCCAGCCTTGGTCGCTGTGCTCGTGCGCTTGGTGGCAGCGCCCGCGGATGTCAGCTGAGAAACTCGCCCCTTGGTAACCCCAAGGACGGTTGCAGCGTCCGCCGTGGACAGGCCTTTCGCCAGTAGCTTCGCGGCGACCAGCCGCACGGCCGCCGCGGCGGCGCTATTGGCTTCGTCTGCCTCGTTGCGCTTGGCCTTCGCGGTCTGCACCAGCTCGGCGATCTCACCCAGGCGCGGCGTCACGGTCACCTCGAAGTCGGCATTGTCTGCGAGGTCGTAGAGGCTGCTGATGTAGTCCCGGGCTGCCTGTTCCGTGCCAGCGAGGCTGTGGGACTGCGTGACGCCCACCCCCTCGATGTGGACTTCCCAGCCCTTCTCCCAACGGACCGCTTCGGCCCTGTATGTCTTGGTGCTCACTGGAGCCATCCCTTCGGCAGGCATGCCATCTTCTTCATCGTGTCCCCTATGACGCCGGGAGAGATCTCGCCCGGCTTTGTGACCACAGCGCGGTGCTTCTGGTCGCACGGACACGTCCACACCTCATGATCACCCTTGCCGGGGCGGCTGGTGCAGCCCTGCTTCTTGAGCGCTCTGGCGACGTCCCGGTACTTCATCGGCTTCGGCACCACGGTAGTTTAGCCCACGTAAACAGTCAATGTTCACTCCCCCTAAACGATTTGGGTGCGCTGTGTCCTCCAGGCTCTCGCAGCGACGTGGAGCGGGCCAGACTGGCTTCCAGCCGTGCATGGGTTCCGTGGAGCCCGTCGCCCTTGTTGCCTTCGCGTGCAGATGACGCTCATTTTGGCCGGGGGGTGGGGCCTAGCCCTATCTGGGCGGGTGGCCCGCCCTCATGGCCGACCCATCCTGCGGGTCCGTTGATGACCGACTGACCACGGGACCGGCCGACTGGCGGTGCGGAAATTGTGCGGAAGTTTGGGATCCGACTGAGTCCCGACAGGTCAGCACCACGAGCACCCCGGCTGTAAACCCCGACCGTCCAGATTGCGATGGCTCCACTCAGAGACCGTGAAGTTCATGGCGTGGCCGCGAACTCCGCGGGGCCGTGGCGTTCGAGGGCGACGACGTCCTCAGATAGTGCCGGAAGGCTGGCTCCGGGCGTGGTCGAGGCGCTGCGCCGCTGACGTATCTCATCGGATGGCACCGCCAGTACTTGGGCGGCTGGTGAAGGAGTCCGGGTCGAGGGTGTTGTTGACCTCGGCGACTCAGCCCGCCGCGAGCAGCTCGGACGTCAGCGCAGTGCGGTGGTCGGATGAGGTATGGCCCGGTAGGCGGCGATNNCTGGCCATCGGGCTCTGGATGCTGCTCTTCACCGCTCTCGGCTGGAGCATCCACATCGAAGCCCAGCACCCCGTGACCAGGTCCCAGCCGAGGCGTGCCCTCCAGGCCGACGTACGCACCAGCGGAGCCCTCGATCCTCCAGGTGGGTGTCGCCGGCTCGAACGTCCACTTCGTCGTGGTTGATTGTCCTCGTCGGACTGTGCCGACCAGCGCACCAGCTCGAGATGGCCCTCGCTGTTGGTGCGGACGGTCTGTCGTCCAAGGTGGGTGCGCGCCGTTGGGGCTTGGGCCGCAGACCACATCGTGCGTTCAGCGATGGTTGTCGAGGCCCTGCCCCGGTATCGCCACATCCAGCTCGGCCGGGCGCATCGGAGCCGGACGGGTGGGCGTCTCGTGCGGATCCTCATGCGCGGCCTGCCTGCTCCGACGACAGGCGAGCGGGTCGCGTGAGTCCAAGGGTGGTGAGTCAGGGGGTTGAGTCAAGCACGTCGCTCCAGCCGCACGCGTACGGCGGCGCCGGCGCACAGGATGACGATCAGGCCGCCGAAGACTGTTGCCCGCGTGAGATGTTCGCCCAGCAGTAGCCCGGCCCACAGGATGGAGAGGACGGGTTGGACGAGCTGGACCTGGCTGACTTGTGCCATGGGTCCGATGCCCAGACCGTGGTACCAGGCGAAGAAGCCGAGGAACATGCTGACGACGCCGAGGTAGGCGAAGGCCGCCCACTGCACGGGTGTGCCTGACGGTGGCTGGCTGCCGACCGCTACCGCCGTCAGGGCCAGCATCAGTGGCGAGCACACGACCAGAGCCCAGGACACGGTCTGCCAGGCCCCGAGCTCGCGCGCGAGCAGGCCACCCTCGGCGTAGCCGATGGCCGCGGCCACCACGGCCCCGAACAGCAGCAGGTCCGACCACTGCAGGTGGCCCACGCCCCCACCCTGTGCCGAGGCGAACGCCATCGCGGCCACAGCCCCGAAGGCGGACACGACCCAGAACAGGGCGGGCGGGCGTTCGTGGCCGCGGAGCACCGCCATGGCAGCGGTCGCCGCGGGCAGCAGCGCGATGACAACCGCTGCGTGGCTCGCGGGGGTCGTGGTGAGCGCGAACGAGGTGAGCAGGGGAAAGCCGACGACGACTCCGCCGCCGACGACTGCCAGGCGCATCCACTGCCTTCCCCGGGGGAGCCGCTGCCGCGTCAGGGCCAGAGCAAGGGCTGCGAGAACGGCGGCCACGACCGCGCGCCCGGAGCCGATGAACAGGGGCGAGAGACCCCCTACGGTCACGCGGGTGAACGGCACCGTGAAGGAGAAGGCCGCGACTCCGACCAGTCCCCACATCAAACCGGCTGCGGGCGTGGACGGTATCGCTCTGGGACGGTCGAGAGTAGCGCTACTGTGGCTTGACATGAATGACGATAGCAGTTCCCGTATCGCAGCCGCGTTGCGCGTCTGGATCGCCTCGGCCCCGCCCGGGGCCCGGCTGCCCTCGAGTCGGGCGCTCGTCGCCCAGCATCGAGCCAGCCCGGTGACCGTGCAGAGGGCGCTGCGCGACCTCACCGCGCTGGGTCTCGTCGAGAGCCGGCCCGGCGTCGGGACCTTCGTACGGACCGTGCGCACGGCCCGGCCGGCTGACTACGGCTGGCAGACCGCGGCCCTTCGCGGGCCGCGGGCCCGCAGCAGGCCCGGAGCCACGGTCATGCGCACCGTCGGCAACGACGTCATCGCCCTGCATGCCGGCTACCCCGACCCGGAGCTTCTGCCGCGACGGCTGGTGCGCTCCGCACTGACACGCGCGGCCCGTGGAGACACCGCCCTCTCGCGGCCGCCCGCGGCGGGCCTCCCGGAGCTCCAGTCCTGGTTCGCGCACGAGCTGGGCACCGCGAGCCCGCTCGGGGTCACGCCACCCACCCCCAGCGACGTCACCGTGCTGCCCGGCAGCCAGAGCGGGCTCAGCTCGATCTTCCGCGCCCTCGCCGCAGAGGGGCAGCCGCTCCTCATGGAGTCACCCACCTACTGGGGAGCCATCGCGGCTGCTGCCCAAGCCGGCGTCCGCGTCGTCCCGGTCCCCACCGGATCCGCCGGGCCCGAGCCGGCCGAACTGGCCAGGGCCTTCGACGAAACGGCAGCCCGAGCGTTCTACACGCAACCCACCTACGCCAATCCGACCGGCATCCAGTGGTCGACCGAGCGTGCCGCGCAAGTCCTCGACGTCGTCCGCAGCCACGGAGCCTTCCTCATCGAGGACGACTGGGCCCACGACTTCGGCATCGCCACCACACCCCGGCCCGTCGCCGCCCACGACGACGCCGGTCACGTCGTCTACCTGCGTTCACTGACCAAGAGCGTCTCCCCGGCCCTGCGGATCGCTGCCGTCATCGCTCGAGGGCCCGCCCGCGAGCGGATCCTGGCCGACCGGGTCGCCGAGTCCATGTACGTCAGCGGCCTGCTCCAAGCCGCAGCCCTCGACGTCGTCACCCAACCCGCCTGGCTGACCCACCTGCGCGGCATGCGCGACCAGCTCCGCGCACGCCGCGACCTACTCCTCGACAGCCTGCACCAGCACGCACCTACGGTGCACGTCGACCACATCCCCGCTGGCGGGCTCAACCTATGGGCCCGCCTGCCCGACAGCACCGACCTCGACCGGCTCGCCCAGGACTGCGAACGAGCAGGGCTGCTCATCGCACCCGGCACGGAATGGTTCCCCGCCGAACCAGCCGGAGCCTTCCTCCGGCTCAACTACTCAGGCCCCAACCCGGCCGCGTTCCCGGAGGGCGCGCTCATCCTCGGGAGAGTGCTCGCCTCCCACGGTGGCTGACGCCACTCCCACGCCCTACGGCGCGGCGGCAGCGATACGGGCCGTTCAGCCCGGCGCAGAGCGCCCGTCGAAGCACATCCGCAGACCCGGTGCCAGGGCCTCTGGGCACGCTCACCCCGGGTCGTCGTACCCCAACGTCATGGACTCAGCTGATCCTCCACCGACCGGGCAACGCGGTAGGTGGAGTGGGACACGTTTCCGACGGCCGCTCCGTCGCGTGTCCATCACTCGCCCTCTTGTCGATTGCCTTGAGTCCTTGGCTCACCTGATGTGGCGGGACGCCCGTCTGATCAGGTCAGGACGTCGACCATGACGAGAGTCATCCGGCAGGCTGTCTCGGCGACGAGAGCGTGTGACGCACCCGGTGCGAGGTAGATGANNCGTGACCAGGACCCGCGAGGTGGTCGACTCGGCCACGACCGGCAGCGCGTCGACCAGATCCAGGTGGGCGGATGACTCGGAGACAGGGGACTGTTTCGCCATGCCGTGAGCCTACGACGGCTGGGCGGGATGCCCGTGCCGCGCTGCCCGTCGGACCAGCGCGCAGCCGCCAGATGCGGCCCATCGCCTGACGGCTACCCGCGGCTCGTACCGCATCGCCACAGCCCTCGAGCTCAGCTGGACCCGGCGGGTGACGCTCAGGTGGACCTGTCATCAACGGCTGTGGGCACCAAGCGGTCACCAGCGGGTGCGGATCTCCTCTGCGGACCCGAAGAGGTCGGTCACCGTGATCCAGGTTGTGTTCTCGTCGCGCACCCGCCCGGACCACGTCCCGAAGAGCTGCTTCGCCGTGGACGCACCGAACGTGGTGCCGACGCTCGACGTCCGTGCGTGCTCAGGCGTGAAGGTGAGGTCAACGGTGTCGCCACGGACCTGCCACGGGGCCATCCACTCCTCCGGGGAGTACTCCCAGGTGAGCTCCTCGCTGACCTTGCTCAGCCGTCCGTCGACCAGCAGCCCGTTCGGGGCGGAGCCGGTGCCGTCGGCCCAGCGGCCGCCGAGGTGGAACCCGACGACCCGTCCGTCGGTGACTCCGGAGGCCGTGCCGGAGCTCCATGCGGGGGTTCTCGGCCAACGTCCGCGTCCGTGGTCGTGAGTCGCCCACGAGACAGCGGCGGGCAAGGGCTGCGGGCGGCCGTCGATGTAGAGGGTGCCTTCGGCGGGCCGGGCGACGTCCTTGACCGTGTAGAGGAACCGGCGCCGGCTCCACGGCACGACGACTCCGAGGCTCTCGTGCCCTTCAGGACGGTGGGCGACGATGTCGACCCGGATCCGTTCGCCGACGGCGCGCAGGCGGGTCCCGTTCTCGATCTCGTCGATGTCGATGCGGACCGGCAGGGTCCGGGCCCGCACCGATCCTCGTCCGAGGGTCCCGGGCAATGAGGCGGAGCCGGCGAGCAGGCCGACCGAGTCGTGGGCGATCTCGGCGCCGCTGCGGCGGTCCACGATCCAGATCCCATGCAGGGCGGCGTAGTCGAGGTCCGAGACGGTGAGGGTCACGACGTGGGTGGTCGTCGTGACCGTCCACTGCTCCCATCGTCTCGAGCGACCCCAGGCGCGGGCGCCGCGCCCGATGCCGTCGGTGATGACGAGGGGGGCGCGGGTCCACCCCACGGCGTCGTCGTTGAGATGTCCGTCCGGGAGCGTCAGGAGCACGGGTGAGGTGATCTCGCGCTCGGGCAGGGGGCGGGACGGGATGGCTTGCGGGAGGGGGGTTTCAGCCACGGGGGAACTCTATTTCGCCCGCTTCGGTCGCCCGCGCGCGGGCCACCGAAGCGCCGTCAGGCGTGCACAGAGATCAACGGCGGCGCCGGCTCGGCCAGTCCGGCCGGC
>DGBM01000123.1 GCA_002384765.1 Demequinaceae bacterium UBA4004 | reverse complement strand
TTGACACGGGACGCGGCTTGGGGCGTATCGACGGCACGGATCAACCCGTGTCGGTGGGGCAGCTGCGCCGGCTCGCTGGCGATGCGGGGATTGTGCCTGCGGTGCTTGGCGGTGAGAGCGAGGTGCTGGACCTGGGGCGTCGCGTGCGCATGTTCACCCGTGCCCAACGGCTTGCCCTGGTGGAACGTGACGGGGGGTGCGCCAAATGTCACGCCCCACCAGAGCATTGCGAGGCCCACCACATTCGCTGGTGGGACAAGGCAGGTCGCACAGACCTCAACAACGGGGTCATGTTATGCACCCGCTGCCACCACGACATCCACCGCCAAGGCTGGGAGATCCAGATCCGGGCAGGCCGGGTGGACTTCATCCCGCCACCCAACATCGACTCGTCGCGTCGTTCGAGACCCGGGGGACTGGCAGCGATCACCATCGACGCCGAGTGAGGGGCACAGGAATGTTGGTGGACACGGGGGCCCTTGGGGGGCTTTGTGGTTCAGGCAAAGGACGCCACCTCCGCGGCAGAGCAGAGTCGCGCACCATGAATGCCGTGCGGGAGCCATCAAGTCCGGGCCCCGGCGTGATTCGATAGAGCCGTGACAGACCCTCGCGCCCGCCACCAGGACCTGGTGCAGCAGATCGAGCAACACCGCGCCGCCTACTACGGCGACGATGCCCCGACCGTCTCGGACGCGGAGTACGACGCGCTCGAGCGAGACCTGCGCGCTCTCGAGGCGGAGTATCCGGAGCTTGCCGAGCCCGATTCGCCCACTCAGACGGTGGGCTCCGCCGGGGTGGCAACCGGCTTCGCCTCCGTGAAGCACCGCGAACGCATGATGAGCCTCGACAACGCGTTCTCGATCGAGGACGTGGCCGCGTGGCTCGCGCGCGTAGGCAAGGAGGCCGGCGATCACGAAGTGGTCTGCGAGCCGAAGATCGACGGCCTGTCCATCTCACTCACGTACGTGGACGGCGAGCTGACCCAGGGGCTCACGCGAGGCGACGGCACCCACGGCGAAGACGTGACCGCCAATGTGCGCACCATCGCGGGCCTGCCGCACCGTCTGGACGGACCACACGTGCCCGCACTCGTCGAGGTGCGCGGCGAGGTGTACCTACGCATCAAGGACTTCGAGGCCCTGAACGAGGCCCTCCTCGCGGACGGCAAGGCCCCGTATGCCAACCCCCGCAACACGGCCGCCGGGTCGCTGCGCCAGAAGGACTCGGCAGTGACCGCCGAACGCCCGCTCGCGGTGACCACCTACGCTCTCGGTGCGCTGGAGTGGGGCGAGGCCGGGACCGACGCCAGAATGGAATCACAATCCGGTGTGTACCAGGTGCTTTCCGAATGGGGGCTACCCGTGACCGCCCACGCGAAGGTCCTGCGAGGCATCGAAGACATCGAGGCCTTCCTGCGTGAGCTCGAAGCCAAGCGGCACAGCATGGTGCACGAGATCGACGGCGCGGTGCTGAAGGTCAACGACCGCGCGGTGCAGACGGAACTGGGGTTCACCTCCCGCGCCCCCCGCTGGGCGATCGCCTACAAGTTCCCGCCCGAAGAGGTCCACACCACGCTGGAGGACATCCGCGTGGATGTGGGCCGCACCGGTCGGGTCACCCCGTACGGCGTGATGACCCCCGTCACGGTGGCCGGTTCCACGGTCACGTACGCGACCCTGCACAACGCGCACGAGGTGGCGCGCAAGGGTGTGCTCATCGGCGACACCGTGGTGTTGCGCAAGGCGGGCGACGTGATTCCCGAGATCGTCGGGCCGGTGGTCGCTGCGCGCACCGGCAAGGAACGCGCCTGGACGATGCCCGCCAACTGCCCGTCCTGTGGCACCGCGCTCGCGCAGCAGAAGGAGGGCGACAAGGACCTGCGCTGCCCCAACAGCGAGTTCTGTCCCGCGCAAATCACCGACCGGATCGCCTTCATCGGCTCGCGGGGCGCGCTCGACGTCGAGATGCTGGGGGAGAAGGCCGCGGCGGCGCTCGTGGAGTCGGCAGTGCTCGCCAACGAGGCCGGCCTGTTCGACCTCACGGAGGCGGACCTGCGGCGCGTGCCCATGTTCGTCTACGAGGTGGACGAGAAGCTCACCAAGAAGCGAGCTGCCGCCGGGGTGGTCGGACGCCGGGCGGGGGACGTGGCCGAAAACGGCCGCAAGCTCATCGCCAACTTGGCTTCGGCACGCGAGCAGCCCCTGTGGCGAGTCGTCGTGTCGCTCAGCATCCGTCACGTGGGCCCCACCGCGGCGCGCGCGCTCGCGGCCGCGTTCGGCTCGATGAACGCCATTCGTGAGGCGAGCGAGGAGGACCTCGCAGCCGTCGAGGGCGTCGGGTCGATCATCGCGCAGTCGGTCCGCGAGTGGTTTGCGGTGGACTGGCATCAACGCATCGTGGAGGCATGGGCCGCCGCCGGAGTCCGGATGGCAGACGACCGCGACGATTCGATCGAGCAGACGCTCGCCGGCCTCACCATCGTCGCCACCGGCTCCCTCGAAGGATTCACGCGCGACGGCGTCAAGGAGGCGATCATCTCCCGCGGAGGCAAGGCAGCGTCGTCGGTCTCCAAGGCCACCGACTACGTGGTTGTGGGCGCCAACGCCGGGTCCAAGGCGGCCAAGGCCGAGGAGCTGGGCGTGCCGATGCTGACGGAGGCGGAATTTGTGGCGTTGATTGCGCGAGGACAGCTCGAGCACTGACGACGCATTGGCGTTGATCCAGCCATAGGGGATATTTCGGACACGAGGGCGACGGGTGGCGCTGGTTGTGGAACTAGACCTACATTGGTGACACCGACACTTGAGGGCCAACCAGCGGCACTCGTTCGCTCAAGGAAGGGCAGCCGATGAGCCAGACCGTGCGCATTGTGGAGCCGACCGATACCGGCAGGCTCCAAGAGATCGGCGAACTGACAGCCCTGGCCTACCTGGCCGACGGCCTCGTCGACAGTGCGCACCCGTACATGCCGCGACTGCGTGACGCGGCCGCTCGCGCCGCGGACGCGGTGCTGCTCGCCATGATCGATGGCGAGCGTGGCGAAGGCAAGATCGTGGGTACGTTGACCCTCGTGCCGCCGGGTTCGCCCTTCGCGGAGGTGGCCAATGAGGACGAGTACGAACTGCGGATGCTTGCCGTGTCTCCGCTGGAACGTGGTCGCGGCATCGGCAAGCAGCTGACCCAGGCGGCGCTGGACATGGCGGTCGAACGCGGCGCCAAGCGCGTGGTGCTGTCCACCATGGAGACGATGCGCGCGGCCCACGGCCTCTACGAAAAAATGGGCTTCGAACGACGTCCCGAGCTGGACTGGGTCGTGACCGACAATGCGGACGGCAGCGTCTCCAAGGTGGACCCCGCTGCGAGCCCCAGCAATGAACGTGACAGCGTCCGGCTGCTGGGCTATTCGTGGGAGCCCGGCCGGTAGACTCGGGGCCATGTCCCACCTCAGCCGCGCCGACGTCGCGCGACTGGCCGCGCTCGCGCGCATCGACATGAATGACGCCGACCTTGACCGCCTTTCCGGTCAAATCGACGCCATTGTCGACGCCGTCGCACTCGTGTCCGAAGTCGCCAATCAGGACGTCCCAGCCACCTCCCACCCCATTCCGATGAGCAACGTGCACCGCGTCGACGAGGTGAGACCGTCCCTGGCCCAAGCCGACGCACTGGCGGCCGCGCCGGAGGCGGAGGACGGGCGCTTCCGCGTGCCGCGCATCCTGGGGGAGGAAGCATGACCGACTGGACCCGCGCCTCGGCGCTCGAGATGTCCGCTGCCCTGCGCGCCGGAACCGTCACGTCGGTGGAGTTGGTGCAGGCCCACCTGGATCGCATCGCTGGCGTCGATGGCGCCGTTCACGCCTTCCTTCACGTCAACACCGAAGACGCCCTCGCGGTCGCGGCCTCCGTTGACGCCGACCGCGCCGCGGGAGTGGACCTCCCACTCCTGGCGGGGGTCCCGATCGCGATCAAGGACATCCTGGTGACCAAGGGCATGCCCACCACCGCCGGATCAAAAATCCTTGAGGGCTGGATGCCTCCCTATGACGCCACGGTGACGGCCAAAATCCGCCAGGCGCGGATGCCGATCCTGGGCAAGACCAACATGGACGAGTTCGCGATGGGCTCCTCGACGGAGCACTCCGCCTATGGCCCGACACACAACCCGTGGGACCTCGACCGCATCCCGGGAGGCTCGGGCGGCGGCTCTGCCGCGTCCCTCGCCGCATGGGAGGCGCCGCTGGCCATCGGCTCCGACACCGGCGGCTCGATCCGTCAGCCCGCCGCCGTCACCGGCACCGTGGGCGTCAAGCCCACGTACGGCGGTGTCAGCCGCTACGGCGCGATCGCCCTTGCATCGTCCCTGGACCAGTTGGGCCCGTGCGCGCGCACCGTCGCCGACACCGCTGCGCTCCACGAGGTCATGGGCGGTCACGACGTCATGGACGCCACGAGCCTCGACNNAACCCGTGCCGTCCTGCCTGGACGCCGCCCGCGATGGCGCCACCAATGGCCTCAAGGGAGTGCGCGTCGGCGTGGTCAAGGAGCTGGGAGGCGACGGCTACCAAGCCGGCGTTAAGCAACGCTTTGAGGAGGCGCTGGACCACCTGCGCGCTGCGGGGGCCGAGATCGTGGAGGTGAGCTGCCCGTCATTTGTGTACGCAATGGGCGCCTACTACGTGATCTTGCCGTCCGAGGCGTCGAGCAACCTTGCGAAGTTCGACTCGGTTCGCTTTGGCCTGCGCGTCGAGCGCGACACGATCGAGCAGACCATGGGCGCCACGCGCGCCGAAGGCTTTGGCGACGAGGTCAAGCGCCGACTCGTGTTGGGAACCTACGCCCTCTCGGCGGGATACCGCGACGCCTATTACGGCTCGGCCCAGAAGGTGCGGACGCTCATCCAGCGCGACTTCGTCGCAGCGTTCGAGAAGGCCGACGTGCTCGTCTCGCCCACCACGCCGACCACGCCCTTCAAGCTAGGGGAGCGCGTCGACGACCCGGTGGCGATGTATCTCAACGACATCGCGACCATCCCCGCCAACCTCGCAGGCATCCCCGGAATGTCGCTTCCCTCAGGAGTGGCGCCCGAGGACGGTCTGCCGGTCGGCTTCCAGATACTTGCCCCGGCCCATGAGGACGCGCGGCTGTATCGCATCGGCGCCGCACTGGAGAAGGCGCTCGTTGCCGAGTGGGGTGGCTCGTTGGCTTCGATGGCCCCCGAGTTGGAGGTGACGCGATGAGCGCGGCGACGCACCTGGTCGGCTACGACGATGCCATGGCGGCATTTGACCCGGTGTTCGGTATCGAGGTTCACGTCGAACTCAACACCAAGACCAAGATGTTCTGCGGTTGCGAGAACACCTTTGGCAACGAACCCAACACCCAGGTATGCCCCGTATGCCTCGGTTTACCAGGGTCGATGCCGGTGACCAACGAGAAGGCCGTCGAATCGGCCATCCGCCTGGGGCTCGCGCTGGGTTGCTCGATTCGCGAGTCCAGCCGCTTTGCGCGCAAGAACTACTTCTACCCCGACCCGCCCAAGGGCTACCAGATCAGCCAGTTCGAGATCCCGGTGGTGCAGGGCGGCGAAGTGAGCTTCTTCCTCGGCGATGAAAAGAAGACGGTGCGCCTGGTGCGCGCGCACCTGGAAGA
>DGBM01000220.1:7609-8151 GCA_002384765.1 Demequinaceae bacterium UBA4004 | reverse complement strand
AGGGCGGCTGCGGTGGTGGAAAGGGACTCCTGGACGTCGCCGGGCAGCTGCGGGTGTGGGGTAACCCTGCCGTCTGCGTCCACACCGAGGATGAGGGCATCGCAGGCCAAGGTGGAAAGGGAATCTTGGGTCGTGGAAATCGTGGTCATGGTCCCGAGCCTATCCCGCTAAGTTATTCGCATGTACGCGCTGTTCTTTCGCTGGGTCATCCTGAGGATGAACACCGAGCGAGCGCACCATGTGGCCGTTGCCGCGTTCCGGTGGGGGTGGCCGCTGGTGGCCGTGGCGCGATGGCTGAGGGTGATGCCGCCAGCCCCTGTTTCGGGTCGGGTCGAGACGCTCGGCGCCGTGTTTCCGGCTCCGCTGGGAGTTGCAGCCGGCCTCGACAAGGACGGCTTGGCCGTCAAGGGCCTGTGGCTCGCGGGATTCTCACATGTGGAGATCGGCACCGTCACACCCAAGCCACAACCCGGCAACGAGCAGCCGCGAGCCTGGCGCGAGTTGGATGTGCGTGGCCTGCGCAATCGCATGGGCTTCAACAA
>DGBM01000220.1:300-7601 GCA_002384765.1 Demequinaceae bacterium UBA4004 | reverse complement strand
GTCTCCTCGCCGAACACTCCGGGGCTACGCGACCTGCAATCGGTGGCCGCGCTGCGTCCCATTCTTGAGCACGCGCGTGCAGGCGCCGTGGAGGCGGTCGAGGGCCGCAAGGTGCCGCTGTTGGTGAAGATTGCGCCCGATCTCGCGGACGACGATATTGATGCGGTGGCGGATTTGGCGCTCGAACTCGGTCTCGACGGCATCGTCGCGACTAACACGACCATCGGGCACGAGCGTGGGCCCGGCGGGCTTTCCGGTCCGCCGCTCCTGAGCCGGTCGGTCGACGTCATCGCGCGCCTGCGGGTGCGACTGGGCGCGGACATGTGTCTCATCGGCGTCGGCGGGGTCACCACGGCGGACGATGCCAGGGCGCTGCTCGACGCCGGTGCGACCTTGGTGCAGGGCTACACCGCGCTCGTCTACGAGGGCCCATTGTGGCCGTCACGTATCAACCGGCGCCTGGCGATGCGCTGACCATCTCGCGAGAGTCGCCCCAAGACTTAGGCCATGCGGATCGGGAGCGAGCGTCGACCCCAGTGGCCGGCCGCATCACCGAAGCGTCCCGGAACCGCAATTCCGCACGCCGGGCAGCGGCCGTCCTCCGTGAGGCGGTAGGCAAGGATGGTGTACCAGTCGCGTTCGATGAGCGGGTGCCCGCACGCCGAGCAGGTAGTCGTCTCGCATTCTGGGTCGTGCACGTTTCCGGTGTAGACAAAGTGGAGCCCGGCATCGAGTGCCGCGGCCCGCGCCGCGCGCAGGGTCGCGCGAGGCGTGGGAGCAACGTCCAGCATTTTGAAGTCGGGGTGGAACGCCGAGAAGTGCAGGGGCACGTCGGGCCCCAGTTCCGCGAGGATCCACCGTGACATGCGCGAGATCTCCTCGTCCGAGTCGTTGTGACCGGGAATGAGGAGTGTCGTCAACTCGATCCAGGTGTCGGTGTGGTTGCGCACCCAGACGATGGTGTCGAGCACGTCGCGCAGGTGGCTGCCGGTCACCTTCCGGTAGAAGTCCTCGGTGAACCCTTTGAGGTCGATGTTGGCGGCGTCCATGGGCGCAAAAAATTCGGCTCTGGCGCCAGGGCTGATGTAGCCGGCGGTCACCGCGATCGTATGGATGCCGCGCTCGTGGCAGGCGCGGGCGGTGTCGATTGCGTACTCGGCGAAGATCACGGGGTCGTTGTAGGTGAAGGCGATGGAGTCGCAGTGCGCGGTGAACGCAGTCTCCGCGATCGCGTCCGGACTGGCCACCGCGGCGAGCCGGTCCCATTCGCGCGACTTCGAGATGTCCCAGTTCTGGCAGAAGCGGCAGTTGAGGTTGCATCCTGCCGTCCCGAACGACAGCACGGCGGTGCCCGGGTAGAAGTGGGCCAGCGGCTTCTTCTCGACCGGGTCAATCGCGAAGCCGGAACTGCGTCCGTAGGTGGTGAGCACCATGCGGTCGCCGTCCCTCGCACGCACAAAGCAGAATCCGCGTTGTCCCGCGTGCAGGCGGCAGCGACGGGGACACAGGTCGCACTGAATGCGGCCGTCGTCGAGCGGGGTCCACCAGCGCGCGGTGGGTGACTGGGGCCACGACTCAACCTCGGGAACGATCCCGCCGACACGAGGGGTGGGTGACGCGGTCACGTCCGTAACCCTCTGTCAGGTTCGGACGGGCGCTCGTGCCACGCGTCGACGGCGTAGGTGTACAGGCGGGTTCCAGCGTGCCAAACTCCCGCCTCGACCCCGGCCTTGAGCCATAGGTGGCGCAGGAAGTCCGCGGGGTTCGGCAACTCGTCCCATACCTGGGGCAGGAACGTCGCCCGATGTTGCGATCCCACCTCAAGGATCACCCCGTCGATCCCAGGTCTGAGCTTCTCGTAGGCCTGGGACAGGCCCGTGACGTCCAGCGGCGAGCGCGGGGACAGGACCGAGACCTCGATCGCGACCTGGTCAAGCTCCGCGGGCGCCAGGGGCGGGAAGCGGGGGTCGTGGACTGCGGCGGCCACGGCGTTGGCTTGCACGTCGTCACCCAGTGGCAGTCTGGCCTCAAGCGACCCGATGCATCCTCGTAGCGCCCGGTCCTTGGTGAGGGTCACAAAACTCGCGCCGGGCGCCAGGAGCCACGGCGGCTGGCCGCTCGGGTAGTGCGGGTCTTCGCCCAGTGCGGAGCTGATCGCCGCCCTCGCGAGGGGGATGAGGATCTCGCCGGCGTCGGGCGGTAGGCCGATGTCGGGGGCGCCGGCGGAAGCATCGGGGTCACGCATGGTCCATCTCCTCGAAGGCGAACGCGCAATAACCGACCACGCGGTCGGGAGCGCCCGCGGTGTCTGACGAGTTGCGAAGATCGAGCAAGGTGGGACGCAGGACGCGACGGCGCGCCGCGACGAGTAGCCCATTCAGCGGGGTGGCGCCGCAGGCGAACTCGTGGCCGATCGGCCCGTCGAGTGCGGCGATCCTGGCAACGGTGGCGGCGTCGATCGACCTGGCCTCATAGTCCGGCAGGTAGTGGGACAGGTCCGTGCTCACCACAAGGAGCGTCTCCGGCCCACCCCACAGCGCCTCGAGTACATCGGCGACCTGGTCCCCCGTCGCCTCGCCCGCGACCAGCGGGACCACGGCCACATCTCCCAAGGCGCGTTGGATGAAGGGCAATTGCACCTCCACGGAGTGTTCCCACCGATGCGCCTCGGGCGCCACGCACACTGCAGGGAGCGTGGAGAGCTGGTCCATGGCCCAGTCGGCGGCGACCCTGACCACTCCGAGCGGCGTGGCGAATCCCTGCACGCCGGCAAGGGCGATCCCGTGCAGCGGCACTCGATGGCTGGGGCCGATGACGATCACCCTTTGGACGAGGCCCCGCCCGTGCGCGGCACGCGCATAGGCAGATGCGGCTACGGGACCCGAGTACTGGTAGCCAGCGTGGGGGACCACCAGGGCCTTCGGCATCGGGGCGGAAGAGGAGACCGCGTTGGCCAGGAGCGCGTCGACAGTGGCGCGCAACACGTCAGCATCCCGGGGGTAGAAACTCCCGGCGACCGCAGCCTGTCGAACCATGGGCGAAGGCACGGTGCATCACCTCCATACCATCGTAACGCCGGGCGCGGCGCGACACTCAAAGAGGCGGGAACCAAACGCCGGACGTTGCCGTTGTAAAAGGTGTACGCACCTGCCAGGCGTACGCACTGCATTGTTTTCTCCTTTGAAGCAAGAAGGCCCCGGAACCTCGGTTCCGGGGCCTTCTTGTGTTGTCGTCGAGAGTAGGGTCAGGCCGGGCGACCGGCGGGAGCCCCCGCGGCGGTGAGGCCGGGATCGCGCTTGACGACGTCGCCCAGAGCGTCGTCGATGCGGGCCATGAGTTCCGCCGGAATCGCCACGCCGGACGCCTTCGCGTTCTCGTGGACCTGCTCAGGTCGGGAGGCGCCGATGATGGCGGCGGCCACGTTGTCGTTCTGCAGGACCCACGCCACGGCGAGCTGTGCCATGGTCAGATCGAGTTCATCGGCAATCGGCTGAAGCTTCTGCACCCGCTCGAGGAGATCCTGGTTGTCGACGAAGCGGCCGATCATGTTCTTGCCGCCCTTTTCATCCGTGGCTCGCGATCCGGCGGGCGGCGCGTGGCCCGGCTTGTACTTGCCGGTGAGGACTCCCTGTGCGACGGGCGACCACACGATCTGGCTGATGCCCGATTCCTTTGACGCGGGCACCACCTCGTCCTCGATGACGCGCCACAGCATGGAGTACTGGGGCTGCGAGGAGATCAGCTGGAATCCCAAGTCCTTGGCGAGCGCGGCTCCTGCACGGATCTGATCGGCCGTCCATTCGCTGACACCGATGTAGTGCGCCTTGCCTTGCCGAACCACGTCGGCGAAAGCCTGCATCGTCTCTTCCAGGGGCGTCTCGACGTCGTATCGGTGCGCCTGGTAAAGGTCGACGTAGTCGGTTTGGAGGCGCTTCAAGGAGCCGTTGATGGACTCCATGATGTGCTTGCGGCTCAGGCCCGAGTCGTTGGCTCCACGCGGGCCCGTGGGCCAGTACACCTTGGTGAAGATCTCGAGGCTCTCGCGACGTTCGCCCCTCAGAATGTCGCCGAGGACCGTCTCGGCCTTGGTGTTGGCATAGACGTCGGCCGTGTCGAAGGAGGAGATGCCGACGTCGAGTGCGGCCTTGACGCACGCCGCAGCGGCTTCATTTTCGACCTGCGAACCGTGCGTGAGCCAGTTGCCGTAGGTGAGTTCGGTGATCTTGAGTCCGGAGTTGCCGAGATAGCGATAGGTGATCATGTGTCCACACTAACGCCGCGAACCACCCTCGTCGTAACGTTTCGATCCAGTGCCCCTGCCGAGACCGAGCGGCACCGCCGACGGACTAGACCGGGTACTCGCCGCGTTTGACCACGGGCCGCGGCACGCGGAGTCGGCGCAGATTCATGATGCGGGCGGCCGAGTAAAGACGCCAACCGCGACCGAGGTTTTCCGCGCCGAACTTCTCCGTGACGCGCTTCTTGATCGAGCGCATCGCCCACAGGGTGTCACCGATAGCGGCGAACACGAGCGCGTAGAACCCGAAGATGATGAGGCTGCCCACGTTGGGGTTCGTGTTGAAGAACAGCGACGCGATCACAAACAGGATGGAGCCCGGCAGTGCGAACTCGCCCAGGCTGGTCCGGGCGTCAATGGAGTCACGCAAGTAGCGGCGTACAGGCCCCTTATGCTCGGCTGGCATGTGGCGTTCGTCGCCGCTCAACATGGCCTGCTGCTCCTTGGCGCGCTGCTCCTTCAGGCGTTGCCGACGCTCCTTGGCCCCGGCCTTGGGGTCCGCGATGAGCGCGCGCCGCTGTGCCGATTCTCGTTCCTTGCGCTTGGGAGTGGGGTGCCCCTTGCCTGCGGCCGCCTCCGCGGCGAGCTCCTCGTGATCGTCCTTGCGTGCCATGACGTCCTTCCGTATGCCGCGCCAGTGGTGGCGTCGGCTGTCAGTCCTTCTCGGGCTGCGCGGCAGGCAGCGCGAGCATGCGGTCGAGTGCGACGCGCGCCTGCTCCTGGGTGGTCTTGTCTACGACGATGCGGTTCGGGACGTCGCCTGCCACCAGCGATTCGAGCGCCCACACCAGGTGCGGAAGGTCGATCCGGTTCATCGTCGAACAGAAGCAGACGGTGTCCTCAAGAAAGTGCACCTGCTTGTCCGGGTGTGCGCGCGCCAAGCGGCGCACCAAGTTCAGTTCGGTCCCAATGCCCCAGGCACTGCCAGGTTCGGCGGCGTCAAGCGCCTTGATGATGTACTCGGTGGAGCCCACGTAGTCGGCGCTCGTCACCACCTCGTGGGTGCATTCGGGGTGAACAAGGATGTTGATTCCCGGCACGTCCTCGCGCAGCGAGTCCACGTTGTCCTTGCGGAACCGACCGTGTACGGAGCAGTGGCCCTTCCAGAGGATCACGCGGGCCGCATTGAGCTGTTCAGGGGTGTTTCCGCCCAGGGGCTTGCGAGGGTCCCACACCACGCAATCGTCCAGGCTGAGACCCAGCTGCAACACCGCAGTGTTGCGGCCCAAGTGCTGGTCAGGCATGAACAGGACCTTGCCGTCGCCGTCGACCCCGCCCACGTGATCGAAGGCCCAGCGCATCGCCACCTCCGCGTTGGAGGACGTGCACACGGCGCCGCCGTGACGCCCGCAGAACGCCTTGATGGCTGCGGTCGAATTCATGTACGTCAGGGGCACCGTGCGCTCGGACACTCCAGCCTCATCGAGTTGGGCCCATGCGTCTTCGACCTGGCTGATGCCGGCCATGTCGGCCATCGAGCAACCGGCGGCCATGTCAGGAAGGATCACGGCCTGTTCGTCGGACGTGAGGATGTCGGCGCTTTCCGCCATGAAGTGCACCCCGCAAAACACGATGAACTCAGCGGCGGGGCGGTTCGCCGCGTCCCTGGCCAGCTTGAAGGAGTCGCCAGTCACGTCCGCGAACTGGATGACCTCATCGCGCTGGTAGTGGTGGCCCAGGATGAACACCCGGTCGCCGAGCGTCTCCTTCGCCTTGCGCGCGCGCTCCACCAGATTCGGGTCGGAGGGTTCGGGCAGATCGCCCGGACAGTCGACTCCTCGCTCCGACATCGGATCAGTGCGCTGTCCCAACAGGAGCAGCGCAGGCGATGCTTGAGGTTCGTGGAATGTCTGTGTCATCTGGCCATTGTTCCACGCGTGCGACCGACCACCGTGTACTGCCGTTACGCCGTGAGCGTGCAGACTTGTCCGCATGCGAGTGGTGGCGGCTGTCAATGGGTGGCCAGCGGACGACGCTCTTGACCCGCGCGCCGCCGCGTTGGCGGTCGGGGACGCCTGGCTTGAGGCGGCGCCGGGCTCGTCGATCGAAGCGTTGCCGGTGGGCGACGGCGGGCCGCGGACGGCCGATGCGTGGCCAGGCGAACGCTCGCTCGTGGGCGGCGCGGAGGTAGTCACCTATGGCGGCGCCGCGTGGCTCGCCCCACCACACGGCGCGAGCCGGTGGAATCCCTTCGACCTCTCGGCAGCGCTGCTGGGACTCGCCGCTGCGACGGGCCGGGTGACTCGGGCCGCGGACAAGTTCTCACCCGCAGCGACCGCGCCGTGGGCATCGGTTCGTGGGGTCGACGAGCCTGCGACGGTCGTCATCCCGGTAGGCGACGACGCACCGGCAGGCGACGCCGCCAGCCTCTGGGGCGGTTCGCTCCCCGCGTTGCGGCAGGCCCTCAGAAGCCTGGACCTGGTGGCGGTGGCCACGTCGAGCCGTCCGCTCTTGGGCTTTCACGGCATGAGCGCCTCACTGATCGACGGCCGCGAGGGTGACGTCGCTCTTGCCAAGGCCGCGCAAGAGCAGGAGCGACGCTGGACGGATATCGCACGTGAGGGGGACGTCGTCGCCAGCAGGGAGTCGCTCATCGGACCTTCCCGGCTCTCGGATCGACCCGGAACGGGAGCGGCCGGGGGACTCGCGTACGCGCTGGCCGCGCTTGGCGCACGCATCGTTCCCGCGTCCGCGTACTTGGCCGAGGCATCGGGCCTCGCAGCCGCGGCCGCGACTGCGGACCTGGTCATGGGCGTGGGCGCAGACCTCACGCCCTCGGCTCTCGATACCGGAGTGGCAGCCAGTGTGGCCGCCGTGGCCGCGCGCGCGGGGGTCCCCGCCACGATGCTGAGCACCTCCGTCAATGTGGGACGTCGCGACCTGATGGCCGCGGGACTGTCGTCAGCCCACGAGGCCGCACCCGGGCCCGCCGGCCTGGTGGACGGCGTGCGGCGGGTGGCACAGACGTGGGTTCCCCGTTGACGGGGCACAAATTGCGGCGCTG
>DGBM01000220.1:0-242 GCA_002384765.1 Demequinaceae bacterium UBA4004 | reverse complement strand
CGAAGGTCAAGAGCCTCCTTGCGCAGGAGGGTCGCGACGACCTTCGCTTGCGCCTGGCCGTACAGCCTGGCGGCTGCTCCGGCCTGATCTACCAGCTCTACTTCGACGAGCGCGCGCTCGACGGCGACGCGGTCAAGGACTTTGACGGCGTTCAGGTGATCGTGGACAAGATGTCCGTCCCGTACCTTGACGGTGCGAGGATCGACTTCGCGGACACGATCGAGAAGCAGGGCTTCACGATC
>DGBM01000125.1 GCA_002384765.1 Demequinaceae bacterium UBA4004 | reverse complement strand
CATCGACCGGCACCTCGGGGGCATGTCCCCTGCGATTATCTCCGCTCGATATGGGACGGCCGGCGCCCCCTCGATCGCCGCTTCTCCGGCGGGTGCTCAGAAGTCGAGGACTACGAGTATGACGCCCACACCGAAGGTGAACATGGGAGCCGCCAGAAGAATCGTTGCAAGGTGACGCCAGCGGCGAAGCGCCTCCATGTTCTCCTCGGCCTGCTCCGCCGAGATCATCCCCTTCTCGTTGGCTTCAGTCGTGCTCCAGATGCTGACTGACAACACAAAGATCGCCATCACGTTGACGAAACTGAACGCCATCCCAACTCGAAGTGTCGCGTCTGCGATCCGCTCAGCCACGCCGGCCGTCGTCCTTCCGGCCTCTCTGAGATCGCGAGAAGAAGAAGTTCGCCACGAGCAGGACAACCAGGAACACTGCGAACACCGAGTACCTGCCCCGGGTTGCGTTCACGGCCGCCTGTACGAGAATCGCTAGAACAAGCAGGGGCCCCACCACCCGCCAGACACGGTGACCAAGTGACCTTGACTCAACCGCTCGCGACCCAGATTTGTGCGTCCCCACACGAAGAGTCTGGCCATCGAGGTGACCCGCTGGCGACCGGGAGCCATCGGGTGGCAGGGCACGGTGACACCCGCGCGATTGCCGGATCTGGACGGACTCCGCACGCCTGATATCGCTCCGGTCTGTGATGACGTTTCGGGGCACCTCGGCCCCCTCGCCTCCACCGGCACGTATCTTCAGTCCTGAGTTGGGTGTCCATGACGTAGCCGTCGCAGCTTTCTGTTGCGACGTGGAGCCGTTATCTCCAGTGTGTCCTCGTCGCATCCGCGCCTTGTTCTGGTTGCAGTCGTAGCGTCCCGCGTACGACCAAGACGGGTGTCCCCCGGTGATGCTGCAGCGGGTGGTCATGCCCGTCACCGACGCCGAGTCCTGGACTGTGCTCGATGACCACGGCTCGGTGCTCGGACCGGTGGAGTCGTACCTGACGCACCTCGCAGCACTGGAGCGGTCGCCGAACACGCAGCGGGCGTACGCGACGAGTTTGAAGCTGTGGTTTGAGTTCCTCGCCGTGGTCGACGTCGAGTGGGCGAAGGTGACCGTCGACGACGTCGGCCGGTTCGTGGCATGGATGCGCGCGCCGGCGCCGAACGTGATCGTCCTGGATGGCGGCACGGCCCGCAGGTCGCCGGCGACGGTGAACCGCCATCTGGCAGCGGTGTTCGGCTTCTACGAGCATCACGCCCGCGCCGGCGTGAAGGTGGCGTCGGAGTTGGTGGCGTGGAAGCGGATCGGCCGTGGCTCCTACAAGCCGTTCCTGCATCACGTCACCAGCGGCCGCCCGATCGCAACCCGGCCGGTCAAGCTCACGGTTCCTCGGCGAGCGCCTCGCACGCTCACCGCCGAGCAGGTCGTGCAAGTCCTCGGCGCACCGGTCCGGGCTCGGGACCGGTTCTTGTTGGCCCTGTTGGCCGAGACCGGGATGCGTGTCGGCCAGGCGCTCGGGCTGCGCCACGCCGACTTCGTGTCTCGGGCCAAGCAGGTCCGGATCGTGCCCCGAGCCGACAACGCGAACGGCGCCCGGGCCAAGCTGCGCTCCCCGGCGACGGTCCCGATCACCGCGTCGTTGGTCCGCTGCTACTCGGACTACATGCACACCGAGTACGGCGAGCTCGATTCGGACTACGTGTTCGTCAACTTGTGGGGCGGCCGCGTCGGCTCACCGCTGACCTACTCGGCGGTCGACAAGACCGTCGCCCGGATCCGGGCGGTGACGGGCGTGGAGTTCACGTTGCACATGTTGCGCCACACCCATGCCACCGAGCTGATCCGCTCCGGCGTGGCCATCGACGTCGTCGCCCGCCTGTTGACGCACCGGTCGTCGGTCACGACGAGCCAGATCTACGTGCACCTCGATGTCGAAGACGTCCGTGAGGCCCTGCACCGGGCTGGCGTCTGGGACCGACCACCACAACCACAGGAGATCTGATGGGCGCTGCCGGGACTGCTCGCCACCTCGAACCCAGGCCCGGCATCGTCGCCGGCGTGGGCGATGCGGTCGAGGCCGAGTTCGCCAAGGACCGCTGGGACGCCACCGTGTTGGGCATCCCCACCCGCCGGGGTCACAACATTGCCCGCTTTGCCGGCATCGAACAGCCGTGGCTGCGCGAGTCGGTCAAGACCTGGGCCCGGTTCCGTCTGGGAGCCGGCTACGCGTTCGGCACCGTCGACGCCACCGGCCAGAACATGGCCCGCTTCTCCCAGTTCCTCACCACCCGCCCCGACATCGTCGACGCCACCGGCCTGAACCGTGAGCTGATCGAAGCGTTCCTGGTGTGGATGGCCACCCGACCGTTGGCCGCTTCGACCCGGGCCTCGACGCTGTGCTTCGTCAAAGGGTTCCTCGAGTGGGGACGCCGCCACCACAGCCTGGCCGGGTTGAGCGCCGACGCAGTGATCTACGAAGAGGAGGTCACACGCCCGCCCGACCAGCTCCCGAAGTTCGTTCCCGAGTTCGTCATGGCCCAGCTCGAGGACCCCGACAACCTCGCCCGCCTCCGCAACCCCACCGTCCGACATCTTGTGATCGTGTTGATGGAGACCGGTCTCCGTGGCGGCGACGCGTCGGCGCTGCCGTTCAACCCGATCGTTGCCGACAGCACCGGCTGGCCATGCCTGCGCTTCGACAACTCCAAGGTCAGCATCGAACAGCTCATCCCGCTCTCGGCCAAGGCCGCCGAAACGATCCGCGTCCAGCAGGACCATGTCCGCACGAACTGGCCGGACGGGTCGCCATGGCTGTTCCCCGGGATCCTCGACAACGCTGACGGCGCCAAGGCCTACGCCCACGGCAGCCTCTCCCAACAGCTGCGGGACTGGCAACGCAACATCGGTCTGCACGACGAAGCTGGCCAGTCCGTGCGGGCCCACGCTCATCAGTTCCGTCACACCGTCGGCACCCGGTTGATCAACGCCGGGGTCCCACAGCACGTCATCCAGCGGCTGCTCGGCCATGCGAGCCCCCGGATGACGGCGCGCTACGCCCAGATCCACGACAGCACCGTCCGCGCCGCGTTCGAGGCCTACTGCGCCCAGCGGGTCAACACCGCCGGCGAGATCCTGCCCTACGACCCCGACGCCTCCACCGCCGATGCCGAGTGGGTGAAGCACAACCTGTCCCGGGTCCAAGACAGCCTCCCCAACGGCTACTGCGGCCGGCCACCACAACAGGACTGCCCCCACCCCAACGCGTGTTTGACCTGTCCGGACTTCCAGACCACCCCGGAGTTCCTCGACGTGCACCGCCAGCACGCGGCGACGAACCGCAAGCTCATCGCCCGCGCCGACGCCAACGGCCAGTTCCGTCTCGCCGGCAACCTGCGCCGGGTCCAGGACAGCCTCGACCACATCATTCCCGCCCTCGAAGACATCGACCTGGAGCCGCC
The DNA here is from genome assembly GCA_002384765.1 of Demequinaceae bacterium UBA4004. The sequence continues at coordinate 2,652 of DGBM01000125.1, read as the reverse complement.
GTCGTGACCCGCGCCGACAACACCGCCCACCTCCGCCAGGCCGTCGCCGATCGACGAGACGCCGCCACCCGCCGGGCCACCGCAGTCATCGCCGAGTTCGCTCGCACCGGCACCCACCCATCCGTCGCCGGGGTCGCCCACGCCGCCGGGGTCTCACGCAGCTGGCTCTACGAACAGCCCGACCTCCTCACCGACATCAACCGCCTCCGCGAGCGGACAACCGCCATCCCCGTCCCTGTCGCGCAGCGCGCCACCGTCGAGTCGACCCGCCAACGCCTCGACACCGCACACGACGAGATCCAGCGCCTACGCGCCGACAACGACATGCTCCGAGACCAGGTCGCCCGGACCCTCGGCGAGCAACGGCTCCGACGCTGAACGGTCCGACGAGGACATGTCCACGTCGCAGACACGCAGGTCAACGGCTCATCACCGAGAGCGACTGAAGATAACGGCACTTTCGGGATGCGCTCATGGCCGTGGACATTCACGGGGGAGGGGCGTGCCTGGGTGCCTCGGGTGCCCAAGGAGAGGCGGCCACCGACGGTACGACGGCAGATGTCGGTCCCATGGCGATCAACGCGCAATGTCCATGTGCCGTTGACCTTGCTAGGGGCGCAGCCTACTTTGACCAGACGCAGGGCCACAGTCGTTGTGCACGCAGGGCCAAAGTCGTTCTGCGTCGGCGGATTCAATCAACACTCGGGGGAGAGCCAGTGCCATCACTGTTGCATCGACGAGCAGTGGTTGGCGTGGGCCTCTCGCTGTTGTGCTTAACGGCATTGCTCTACGCCGGTGAGCGAACCGCCAACGGGAGTGCGGGACAGTCCAACAACTTCGGGTCGGACAATACGGTCGCTGATCAGTACAACATTCACCTGAACGATGGTCCGATTGCCGAGTGGAGTATCTGGTGGGGTTACGTCAGCGGATGGACCACCACCCAGCGAAACACGTTCGCGAACGATACGTACGCCGGCTTTGAGCATTTCGAGCCTTTGGACGTGACGGTTACCAAGGCTGCAGATAACACATTCCAAGACGTCAGGATGGTCCCTGTGGCCGTCAACGGCCCCGGCAATACCGTCGCTCGAACTGAGTGCAGTATGGACATCGCAACTCGTTACGGAACTCACCACCATAGAGTCTGCGACCGAAAGCTCATAACCATTTATCAGGGCTCATACGGTTTCTCACAGGATGTGCGACGTTCCACATCTATGGCCACGAGTTCGGGCATGGCCTAGGAATGCGGCACTCAAACGCTCCGTGCGGCGATCTCGCTGCCGTGTGCCGAGGAGTGTCAACGACGGGTGAACCTCAGTGGAACACGCATAGCTCGCCAGGCACGGATAGTTTGATGTACTCCGGGCTCGGGTCGGGCGCTGCCTTCGGACTCAACCTGCAAGACATCGGGAACGTAAATGCTCACTACTAGGGCGGGGACTACGATGCGTATGCGTGCCACATTCCGACGGATAGCTGTTATTAGCCTTCTCGGACTGTTCGTAGCTGCCTGCGGAAGTGACGCGTCGAACGTCACGTCAGGAGACTCCGTGGGATCGGAGCCTCCTCCACAGCAAGCAGATGCGTTGGGGGACCCAAGGGAGTTGGTAAGCCTTATGAATCCGGGCTCGGCTCAGACGGTCGTCACGTTCGAGAGCTATGAGCAGCTGCGCGACTACTCCGACTTGGCCGCTATCGGGACGATATCCAATGTGCGGATCGAGCGCACTTACGGTGCTCCCTTTGTTGAACCGGGAGTCATGGCTTTCGACTTCCGTGCTCAGCGGTTGCTAGGCGGTCGGTTCGCTAATCTCGATCCCGGTGACACCGTCACCGTCATCCTGCCGATGTCTGCGACTGACGAGATGGTGAGCGAAGTCCTCCCCCGTATCCGCCGGTTGGAAAACCGAAATCGATTTGCTTTCTTCTTGTTCCATATCGTGGAGCCACACTGGTCAGGAATGGAGGGCACTGTATTCGAGCCGATTCTCTACGGTGGACCCCCTGCTATCCTCGCTGAGTGGCCAGGTGATGGTCGTCTAACGGATCTCCAACCGTACGATTATCTGCTTGGCTCGTCCGAGGCACGCGGGGAGCGGGCAACTGGCACTTCCCTGCCAGATAAACTCGACTGGCATCCGCGCTTTGAGCGACGCGGCCTCATCGGTCTCACTCCGGATGAAGCGCATGAGCGGTACGCGAAACCCGCAGGCAAGCCACCGGTTGCCGCCCCCACCGGATGGCACCTACTGGAGCCAATGCTTGCTCCTCCCCCGAAGACGTGAACGAACGACGGACGCCCGTCGTAGTTGGCCTCGGGCCGGGGGTCGGTCCGGCGGTTGCGCCGCAACCCCCAACGCGGCGACTGTCCAAGCACTGTTTCATGTGGGCGACGGGAGCGTTCTGAACGACGCTTGAAAGCAAGGGCCTGTGGGCGCTATCGGCCAAATCAAGCGGAACAGAGTGAGCGCTTGCGTGCTCGACGCTCGCACGCGGCGCGGTCGGGTTTGACGCTGACGTCCCTATTGCAGCCGTCGAGGAATTGCTCCGCTCCCGAGGGCTCACGTCCCCCGGTGTGTACTGCCTCCCAGCTTGCTTGAACTGCCACCTACCGCCGGGTAGGCGATGTTGTCGTGACGCTCATCG
>DGBM01000278.1:19392-19522 GCA_002384765.1 Demequinaceae bacterium UBA4004 | reverse complement strand
GTCGAACTCGGCCACGATGCGGCGACCCAGTTCGGTCTCGATCGCGGCCAGCGCGGTTTCGTCGAGGCGGTCCATCGCCTTCCAGAACATGCGATGGTCCAAGGCACCCGATCGGAGTCTGGTCCAGCGT
>DGBM01000278.1:0-19220 GCA_002384765.1 Demequinaceae bacterium UBA4004 | reverse complement strand
GTCGGTCGGGGCGGCGGCGAGCGTCGAGAGCAAGGTGGGCGCGGGGACGGTGGCAACCCTCAGTTGGCAAGACGACGCCGACGCCGCTTCCATTCGCAATCCAGCACATCGGAGGGAAGAATTCACGGCGAACATCGGCGACCTTCGTCGGGCTCTCTCGTGGATGGTGTATCCATACCTCGCGTGCAACACGATCTACGCGATACACAATCAAGCCCTAGGGCAACCAGCGTGGCTCTTGNNTTCACGCGTGCCGATTCCACCAGGTAGTAGTAGGTCTGCCCGCCCTGCCTCTTCCCCACAATCGATGCCATATCTAGGTAATACACCATCAAACACCAAAAGCCCAGTACCGACACGGGAAACACAACGATCAATCAGATAGCGGGGAAACTCCCGCTAGGGCAACCAGCGTGGCTCTTGGCATGGTGGGGTCTGGGTCTTGTCATCGCGTATGTGTCCATTTCCCGGGTCAACCACGGAATACCCGCGTGGCTCTCGCTCGCGAGCATCGTGACTATGTTCGCGGGATCCCTTGCCTTCGGATCGACCGTGTGGGACGCCTCCATGACCAACTTCTCCACGTGGCCGCTTGGAGGATTGAGTGGTCTGCTCATCATCTTGTACTTCGGTCGTCCCCGATCATGGGAGTCCGCTACCGCCCTTCTGGGACTGCAGGTCTTGGTGTGGGTACCCGCGTATCTGGGCTACTGGGACGGGACGAGCGGGATTGCGGGTGTGTTGAACGCCATGCCGGCCTCACTTTCGACTGCCGTACCTTTCATCATCGTGGTAGTCCTTGCTCGCGAAATCAATCGCCTCCGACGACTCGCCTTGAAGGCCACCGACGAAGCCGAGACCATCGCTCATCGCACGGCGCGAGCCCTGGCCAGAGAAGCGGCCTTCTCCCGGCGCTTGGATCTCGTCCGTGAAGAGGTGGAGCCCTTCCTCAGGCTCATCGCGACGTCGACTCGCCTGAAACCGGGCTGGCAACAGACCGCGACGCGCCTGGAACAACTCGCCCGCGACGAGCTACACCTCCCTGGTGTCCTCGACAGTGAGGCGCGCGATGCGCTTCTTGCTGCGAGAGATGCGGGCTGTGTAGTGAGTTTCCATGTTCCCGATGAAGCAATCCAGAATTCCCGCGCCGCCCGCGAGCTGATCACCACGGCGTTGACCTCCAGTACGCCCCCACAGGAGTTCACTCTTGCCGTTTCCTTGAGCGGGCCTACCGGTGACGAGCTGTTCAGCGCCGTGACAATTCCGGGGGACCCGAGCCGGGCGGCCAGTTTCGCAACCCGCTTTTCCGACACGATCGTGAACTTTGAAGACGCTCCTGAGGCGACGTGGGTCGAAGTGGTGCCAGGGTTGTCCGCTGATGAGGACAGGCCGGCCGCATAGTCTGCGCGGCTTTCCGCCTTCCACGAGAATTCCGTTGACCTATCAACTGCCGAGTGCTTTGACCTGCTCACCCACGTAGGTGCGCTGCCTCACCATCGCGAGGCTCTCGAGCGCGTCGGTCACAAAAGGGCGGACCGGTGCGAGCCTGGCGGCGCTCAGCAGCCGGGCCAGCGCAGGAACCAGGCGCTTGACCACGGTTCGGGTGACACGCTGCCGCGCGGAGAGGTCCTGCACCCAACCCAGCACAATGAGCATCTGCGCGATCCACAGCAGCTCGGGTAGTGCCTCGCGCAGGCGCGGATCGGTCTTGAGGTCGGAACCGTCCACGAGTTCCTCGAAGGTGCGCAGGAACTGGTTGCGCGCGGGGCGACTTTGGGCGCTGAAGGGGCTGAGGGGACTGGTGGGGACGATGGCGAAGCTCAGGAGGGAGTCGGAGATCGCCCGGTACTCATCCGACGCATCCAGGAAGGCCTCGAAGCAGGCGTCCAGCCGCTTGCCAAAGGACGTCACGCCGTCGATGCGCTGCTCCAGGAGTTCGTGCTGTCGACGCGCGATCGCCAGATAGAAGCCCTGAACGAGTTCCTCCTTGCCGCCAAAGTAGTAGTAGGCGCTTCCGAGCGAGACCTCGGCGCGCTCGGCGATGGCGCGCATCGTCGTCTTCTCGTAGCCGCGCTCCATGATGAGTTCGGTCGCCGCCGCGACGATGCGGTCGCGCGTGGCGCTGTCGAGTGTGGGCATTCGCCGCTCCCTTGAACGCGTTCAGATGCGTCAACGGTAGCACGCGATTTGAACGTGTTCAGACGGGTTCTGCGACCCCGGTGAGAGCGGCTTGCACGCACCACACTGGGTCGAGGCCCGGATTCCAGGCGCCGGGTTTGGACGGCGCGCGGCACACCAGCGAGCGCGGGGCCCCTAATCGGAGACCGCCTCGGCAACGGGGGTCGATCCGCTCACCAGCTCCCACTGCCGGCCCACGGTGTCCTCGTTCACAAGGCACGCCGCGATCACGGCCGCAACGTCGGCTCGAGGGATCGTGCCGCGCTCCACCTCGGGCGCGAGCGTGACCAACCCGTTCGGAGCATCGTCGGTGAGGCCGCCGGGCCGGATGATGGTCCACGCGAGCTGGGTGGCCCGCAGCGCCTCGTCGGCGCCGCGCTTGGCCTCGACGTAGGCGACCCACGCCGCGCCAGCCGACGAGTCGACCGGCCGGTCCACGCCGATCGCCGACACCTGCACGAACCGATCGATCCCCAGCGCCTTCGCGGCCTCCATGGACTTGAGTGAACCCTCGAGGTCCACCGTCCGCTTACGCTCCACGTTGCCGTCGGCGCCGCCGCCAGCGGCGAACACGATGCCGTCGCAGCCGTCGAAGGCCGCCAAGAAATCGTCGGCCGAGGCCTTCTCGATGTCAAGGCGGCGGGGCTTCGCGCCCCTCCGCTCCAGTTCGGCCAACTGCTCGTCGCGCCGGGCCAGCGGAACCACCTCGATCCCTGCTTCGAGGAGGAGCGGGATCAACTGGCGTGAGACCTTGCCGGCGCCGCCGACAATCGCCACGCGCGTGGGCTTGCCTGTGAGAGTCATACCACGTGTGACGATGCGGGGGGCGCGCCTATTCCGTGGCGTGCGGGTGCGGATGCTCGTCGGCCGCTATCCGCGATCCGGCGACGATCGCATCAGCGAGGCGCAGCATCGTCTGGGGGATCACCGCCAACGGACTCGTCACCGTGACCAACATGAGCCGCTTGGTGGCGGGCACCGTGCGCCAGTACTCGGCGGTGAAGGTGGACACCGCCTGGTCCGCGAGCTCCGGCGCCACCTGCGCAGTGGTCACCCGCCATCGCCTTGCGGCCCAGCCGTCGGCGCATGCGAGCCTGCTCCACTCCCGTGCACCGGCGATGTCCTCCATCGCGTCGAGGAATCCGGCGATGACGGCCTCGGGGCTCGTTCCGACGACCGGACTCATGCGCACATCCGCCGGGGCGAAGACCGATACCGCGATGGGGGCGGCGACGCCAGGCGCGACTTCGTGGCACAGAAATGTCGACTGGTGTGCGGCCGGGCCGTCGGCGCGCGAGAGCATGTCGCCGAGACCCTTGCGCAGGTCTGCGCGCGCCGTCGCGAGCTGGTCTGCGCGACCGATCGACGTCTCCACAAAGGCGCGGATGCGTGCCCGCGAGATCTCGGGGCGGGCCGGATCGAGGTGCAGCCATGCGCCAGGCAACCTGAGGGTGAGTCGAGGTGGCTTCGACGTCGCCGTCATCACCGCGTCCTCCTATTCGCCGAATTCGTACTGGACGTGTTCCACGCGCGGCACGGCCGCGGTGGCGGGGTCATCGATCGCGTAGAAGTCGCTGAACATGACGCTTGTCGAGTCATCCACCACGGTGTGTGCCCGCAGGGTCTCCACGTATGCGGCATTGCTATGCGCTGCGATGGGGTTGGCGTGCAACCGGGCCGCGCCGCCCGACCGAGGCCCGTCCCAGAGACTCACGTGGCGCGCCGTGTCGGGGAGGCCATCGATGAGGTCCGCGCGGTGGACCACGTCCATCGTGTGCTTGACCTGCAACACCCGCACCTCGCGGGGAATCGCCATGTGGTCGACGGGGGATCCCGCGCACACCAGGCCCTCGTATCGGTATCCGCCCTGCCGGGACTCGATGAGGCGACCGCCGCCGATGCCGCCGAGGCTCCAGCCGGACAGGAGCACCGGGTCGCCTTGCCCAATCCCGGCTTGGGCCATCGCTGCGAGCACGGCCCGCTCGTATTGCGTTCGAATCTGGGGAAACAGCTCCAACACGAGGTCCGCGTCCAGGTCGTTGGGGGCGGGCTTGTCGCCCCCCACCACCCAGTCCTGCGTGGACGGCAGCGTCACGATCCACGCCACGGAACCGTTCTCGCGGGTCACCTTGGCGACGTCCACGACCGCCCGCTGATCCCCGCCCACCCGGTCCACAAGCCCGGCCCACTCCAGGACGTCGCCCGCGTTGGACGGGATCGCGGCGTCGAGTTCCGTGAGCGCCGCCGCATCCTGCGAGTCCCGCGCCCGCAACGGGCCCACGGCGGGTGTGGGTTTGCCCGCCTCGTCGGCGACGCGCGTCACGATCGCCACGGCGAGAAGCGGGCACACCGCGCATGCCGCGCCCAGCACGAGTCGCAGCTGTGCGAGTCCCTCAATACCGAGCCTTTCCGTCAGGTCATACATGGCCGCCCCCGCAAGCACCACCGCCAGGAGCGACAACAGGGCGCCGACGACGAGGGCTAACACCACCACCAAGGCGGCCAACGCCAGCGCGAAGACCGCGACCAGCGCCACCGCCAAGGCGATCAGGACGATCCCGAACGCTAGGGCTACGAGGTACGCCTCCACGGCGGCCATCACCACGTCAAGGACCGCGGCAAGAAATCCCGTTGCCCATCGAGTCAGGTCCGTCAGCACCTGCCCAGCCGCCGCGAACGCGTTCTCCACGTGGTCCATGAAGCCGTCGTTGGTGCCGTCGAAGGACGCGACGATGCGCGCGATGGCCACCTGTGCGGCATCGTCCAGCGCGGCTTCCGCGCTCCGGTAGTCGGAGCGTGGAGCATCGACGGCGTCCTGGGCCGCGTCGCGCGACGCGACGGCCGCCCACAAGTCGCGGTGCGCGCTGTCAAGGTCTTCGGCGCGCGCCGGATCGACGGTCGCGCGGCGCAAGCGGTCGCCCGCGTCGGCCTTTTCCTGCTCGGCCCAATCGAGTTGCCTCAGGGCCTGTTGCTCGCTGTCGATCGCGGCGTACGCGGCACGATGAAAGGTGGCGAGTGCCACGACATAGTCCCGCAGGGCCAGCGTGGCGCCTTGATAGCGCCCGTGGGCGGCAGTCAGGGCGTCTTCGGCCTCGCCAATGGTCTCTCCGAGCGCCGCCATCGCGAGGCCCTGGCCGTCGCACATCGCGGCGAGCAAGTCATCTGCGGCACGCTCGATGGCCGCCTGGGTGTGGGCGTAACGATCCACCGCCTGGTCGAGGGCCGCCGGGTCTCCGGAGGGGACGGGCAGCGGGCTCACATGCTCACCGGCGGCCACCGACCCCAAGGCCGGGATTCGCCGTGTGATGCACGCAACTGGGCGGCGGCCTCGCCGTCGAGATCAGCGAAGGTCTCGTTGACGGCCTCGAGAGCATCCGCCAACCGACTGAGGCGCTGCGAGGTGCGTTCCCGATGAATGTCCCACTGGTCGGCAAAGGCCATCACCCGCTGAGCGAGCCCGGCGTGTCCCACGTGCTGCGCGGCGTCATGGGCCTGGCCGTCTGCGCATCGAAAGTCGTCCACGACGGCGTGCACCGTGCGCGCGGCCTGGCGCAAGGCGTCGCCGTCGACCGTGAGATCGCTCATCGGGGGGAATCCCGGGGGCGGCGTGGCTCCCACAGGCGTGAGTCGATGCGGGCCGCGAACTCGGCGAGTTGGCCGTCGACCTCCGGATCCGGCGGCACACCCCGGGCGAGGCCATCGCCCACCAGGGCCATCGCCTCACGAGCCCGCTCCCGCGCCTCATACCCCTCGTTGTCCGCCATGGTCCCTCCCGTCAACGCCTCGCGACGGACCGAAGGTAGGACGCGCCGGGACGGCGCCACGAGCCCCCGAGACTCAGGCGGTGGAACCGGAGAAGATCATCAGCCTGTGGACGGCGCCGGGGCGCCCGTCGCTACCGGCCCCAGCGGACGGTCACGCGGCACGCCGCGACGCCATCAGCACCACGCCCAACGAGCCGATCAGGACCCCGCCCACGCCGCGCATGCGCTCGAGCCTGCGCGGCGAGCGTGCGAACCAGTCCCTCGCGCCCGACGCCGCGAGCGCGTACGCGCCGTCGCTCACCATCGCGATGACGGCGAACAGCAGGCCAAGCAGCAGGATCTGCGCCCACGCGGGCCCGGCGTCCGGATCCACAAACTGCGGCAACACCGCCGCCACGAACACGAGCGTCTTGGGGTTGGTCACACCCACGGTGAACGACTCGGTCAGCACCCGCCGGACCGGACGGCGCGCGGGCGCAACCGCCGCGTCGGCCGCCACCACGGCCGCCACGTCAACCCCGTCCCGCCGATGCCGCACCGCCTGCACCCCGAGATACACCAGGTACGCCCCGCCCACGAACTTGAGCACCACAAAGGCGACCGACGACGCTGCGATGGCCGCCCCAATGCCAGCCGCCACGAGCGCGGCGTGCACCAACTCGCCGCCGGTGTTGCCCACCACGGACATCAAGGCGTCGCGACGGCCGTGCTGGAGCGCGCGGCCCACAATGAACAGGACGCTGGGCCCGGGAATGACGATGACCACGAACGCGAGCGCGCTGAACGCCGCCAGCGTGCCCCACGAGATCACGCGCTACCTGCCGGGAGCGGCGAAAGGGTCGTCAGGATTCGCGGGAGGCGGCGACGGCGGCTGGGCGATCGGACCCGGCGGCGGGAAGTCGGGCGCCGGAGGGGGCGAGTACGGCGGGGGTGGAGCGGGTTGCGCGTACTGCAGGGGCCCGCCATAGCCCGAGCCGGAGCGGCGCTCGCCCGCCTTGGGGTCTGGTCCGTACTCGTTGTCGTGCGGCTGCCCGTCAAGCACGGTAAACACGAGGATCGCGATGCTGCCGAAGGGCACGAAACTGATGAGCCACCACCACCCGGAACGGCCAGTGTCGTGCAGGCGTCGCACCAGGACGGCGAGCGACGGCACCAGGAACGCGAGGGTGACGATGATCATCGGGACGAATCCCACCGCGAACAGCCCCCAGTTGATGTCGTCGAAGGCAACCTCCGAGTACTGCCCGTCGGCATCGAGGCCTTCGAACGCGGGAGCGAAGGCGGCCAGGTACATGGCGAAGAAGAAGATCTGAAAGGGAAGGGACACGAGAGTGAAGAAGAGGTAGAACCACCAGTACTCCGCCCGCCGCGCGCGGCCCGTGAACGTCGCGTACTGGGACAACACCGACTTGATCGCCTGACCGAAGGACATCGAACCCACCTTCCTCTCCAGGCACCACGCTAGCGCCGATTCCGCGTCCGTGGATGACTCGGTCCGCTGCCTGGCTGGCGCCACCGAGGCGACGCCCTAGCCTGGTGCCATGTCGTACTCGTCCGACTTGGCACACCTGTGGACATCCCAGGGCTTCCGCCGCCTCACCTGGGTGCGCGTGATCTCCCAGGCCGGCGACGGGGCCTTCCAGTTCGGCATCGCCACCGCCTTCTTCTTCTCCCCGCAGAACGCCACCACCCCCACCGATATCGCCATCGGCTTTGCCGTGCTGTTCGCTCCGTTCACGCTGATCGGGCCGTTCGTCGGGCCGTTCATCGACCGCTGGCATCGGCAACGCATCGTGCTCGCAGGCAACATGGTGCGGCTCGCGATGGTCGGGATGCTGGTGGGAGCGGTCGTGGTGGACGCGCCGCGGCTGTCCCTGTACGTCCTCGCGCTGGCGAGCCTGTCCGTCAATCGCTTCTTGCTCGCCGCCCTGTCCGCAGGCATCCCGCAGGTGGTCGACCGTGAGGACCTGCTCGCCGCGAACGCCATCATGCCGACGCTGGGAACCATCGCCGCGGCGCTGGGGGGAACGATCGGCGGCGTCGTCGCGTTTGTGGTGCCGGGGGTCTCCGACGACCACAAGGCGTTGCTCGCCCTGGGCGCGGCCGGGGTGGCGTTCGGGCTGTCGTCGTGGGCCGCCACCTCGCTGTCAAAGCGCTCGCTCGGACCCGTCCGGCTCCTGGAGGCGGACCGGGTGGTCAAGGAGGCCGCGCACATCTTGATCGAGCTGCGCGACGGCTACCGGCACCTGCGCGAGCGGGCCACACCGTTCCACGCGCTCGGCGTCATGGCGGCCGCTCGACTCCTGTATGGACTGATGTTCGTGGCGTCGATTCTCATCTCCCGCCACGTGCTGGGGGACACGTCACATCCCGAGGACGCCATCGGACAGTTCGCGATCGTGGTCGGCTTCGCCGCCGTCGGCTTCGGCCTGGCGGCCGTGATCACGCCGGCCTTCTCCCACCGCGTGGCGCGTCACGACTGGATCGTCGCGTGCCTGCTGCTGGGGGCCGTGGGTCAGGCGCTGCTCGCCGTGAGCTCCGCGTCATGGGCGCTCCTGGGCGCCGCCGTCATCGTCAGCTTCTCCGTACAGGGCGGCAAGATCGCCGTCGACACCATCGTTCAACGCGACACGGACGATGCCTTCCGGGGCCGCGCGTTTGCCCTGTACGACGTCGCATACAACACCGCCTTCATCACGTCCGCCGTCATCGGCGCCTTGGTGTTGCCCGCAAGCGGCTACTCCCACGCGGTGATGGCGTCCTTGGTGGTGGCCTACGTCGCGTTCGCCTTCGCGTACTCGCGGGCGCCGCGCGGACCGCGCATCGGCGCCGACGCCCCGCCGCCCACTGCGCCCTAGGCGAGGGCCCTGCGCATGGCGGCCAACCCGTCGGCCCCTTGCTTGTGCTGGGCGCCAATGAGGTGATCGAACACGATCTGCGTCTCGGTCGACGCGACCACAGGGTCCATGCTCAAGTGACTGGCCACAAAGTCGCGCAGCTGCGTGGTCGAGGTGCACGCCACGTGGATCAGAAAGTCCACCGAGCCGCCCACAAAGTAGACCGACAGCACGTTCGGCAACTGGATCACCTCGCGGGCGTACGTCTTGACCTGGGGGCGGGCTTGCGCGCGCAGCCGCACCGCCACGAGCCCCTGCACCGTCAAGCCGAGCGCCTCGTAATCCACCACGATGTGAGCGGACGTGATGATTCCGGCGTCGCGCAGCGCCCGCACGCGAGCGTGCGTCGTCGAGGCGGACACGTGCAGCCGCTCCGCGAGGGCGGCGTTGGACAGCCGCGCGTCCTTGGTGAGCTCCCAGAGGATGCGCTCGTCGAGCGCGTCCAGCCGAAGATTCGTCGGCGGAAGGGGTCCCGAGAGTGCAGAAGTCATGGTTTTCTTCTCCATTCCTCACGTATCTGCAAAGGATATGCGTACCCGGTTGCAATCGGCGCAGAATCTTCGACACTTGAGGTGTGGGACCGCGACCCCTAGCGCCCGCAATCATCGAGGAGAGCACCATGCGGATCGGAATCCCCGCCGAGATCAAGAACAACGAGACCCGCGTGGCCGCGACCCCCGGCGGCGTGCACGCCCTGGTCGCCTCCGGGCACGACGTGCTGGTGCAGGCGGGCGCCGGGCTTGGAAGTTCCTTCACGGACGAGGAGTACGCGGACGCCGGCGCGAGCATCGGCACCGTGGACGACGCCTGGGGTGCGCAGCTGGTCCTGAAGGTCAAGGAGCCGATCGCGTCCGAGTACGGCTACCTGCGCCGCGACCTCACCCTGTTCACCTACCTTCACCTGGCCGCCAACGAGCCCCTCACCCGCGCGCTCGTCGAATCCGGCACCACCGCGATCGCCTACGAGACGGTGCAGCTCGCCGACGGCTCCCTGCCGCTGCTCGCTCCGATGTCGGAGGTCGCCGGGCGGATGGCCACGCTCGTGGGTTCGTACCACCTGATGTCGAGTCAAGGCGGGCGCGGCGTCCTCGCCTCGGGCGTGCCGGGGGTGCGACCCGCGAAGGTCGCCGTGTTGGGCGCGGGGGTTTCCGGCTGGGGCGCGCTGGGCCAGGCCGCCGGCATGGGCGCGGACGTGACGGTGCTCGATCTGTCGGTCCCACGTCTGCGGCACGTGGACGACGTGTTCCACGGCCGGGTGAAGACCGTGGCCTCCAACCCCTTCGAGATCGAGCGCACGGTGCTCGAGGCCGACCTCGTCATCGGCGCCGTGCTGGTTCCGGGGGCCCGCGCCCCGCGGCTGGTGTCGCGCGCACTGGTGTCGCGCATGAAGCCCGGCTCCGTGTTGGTGGACATCGCGATCGACCAAGGCGGCTGCTTCGAGGACTCGCATCCGACGACGCACGCCGAGCCGACATACACCGTCGAGGGTTCCGTGTTCTATTGCGTGGCCAACATGCCCGGCGCCGTCGGCAACACGTCCACGATCGCGCTCACCAACGCGACGTTGCCCCACGCGCTCGCGATCGCCAGCAAGGGCTGGGTCGCGGCGTCGTCAGCTGATGACGCGCTCGCCAAGGGACTGGCGGTGTCAGGGGGACTCATCCGCAACGCACCCACCGCCGCGGCCTTCCCCGACCTGCCCGCCGCCTAGGCCAGCGCCGTCGGCCAGCGCCGNNGCCACCGCGCTGAGCCATGATGCGCAGCGCCACGTCCCGACACCACCGAGGTCGGTCACGCACGTCTCGATACGTGAATCGGACCGTCAGGATTCCCACCCCGGCCAAGAGTGCATCGCGTGCGACGTCACTTTGCCTCCGCTCGAGCGTTCCGTGCGACGCCGCGCCGTCAAGCTCAAAGGCGGTCGAGGTTTCGGGGTCATAGAGGTCTACTCGAAAGCGCTTCCCGCCAGCGACCACCCGATGCTGTCGGAGGAGTTGCTGGAACGATTGCCCGGTGAAGACCTGCCGAAGGCCTCGTTCCTCGAGAAAGCTCTCCACGCCTTCGGCGGCGTACTCCACACGCGCCACCAGGCTTGCCCGGGCCCGCACACGCGGCATGGTCTCCAGCGCGCGCCCCATTGACTCCGCGGACACCGCTCGGGCGCGAAATGCCTGGTACACGATCTCGGCACGCTCATCCGTTCTGGCCCTGCCATACGCCTGTGCCACGGCGAATTCGGGTAGCACCACAGGGACGTCGCCGTGCCACCACGCGAACGGCAGGGGGTAGGTGACCGTGTTGACCTGCAACCACCGCGGCGGTCGCCGATGCGCGCCATGCGGTAGCACAAGGTGCACGCGCGCGGGCGCCGCGTCGGTGACCTCCCAGGCAAACAACGCCGATGCTCCCGCCAGCAGCGCACGGGGTCCGGCCCAGTCGATCGCGGCTCGAGCCCGCACTGCCCACGAATCGGCGTGAACCGACGAGGCATAGAAACCTGGAAGAACGCGCACGATCTCGCCGCGTCGGATCGCCTGGTCGATGCCGTGGCGGCTCGCGACTGCGCACAGTTGCGCATACGAGAACGGCCGGGCGTGCGGGAGTAGACGCTCCCGAAGCTCTCTCATAGACATGCGCCCGGTTTACCGGAGCCGACGAGGTCGCCGCTGGGCGCTCGCGCGGGGCTGTGGATAACCTTGAGGGTGCGCAAGCGGGCGCGTGAGTGCCCCGCTGGAGAGGAATCCGAAGCTTGAGGATGCGTGAGTGCCCCGCACGGGAAGGGAGGGGGCGCTAGCCTCGCGACTCCCACCATGCGTGGAGCTCGGCTCGCGCGCGCTCGCCCCCGAGCGGCCCATGTTCCATGCGCAAGTCCAGCAGGTGCTTGTAGGCAAGGCCCACGTCGCGCCCGGGGGCGATTCCCAACTCGGCCATGATCTGGGTGCCGTCCAGGTCGGGACGGATGGAGTCGATCTCCTCCTTGGCGCGTAGCTCCGTGATGCGATTCTCGAGGTCGTCGTAGGCGAACGCGAGCCGCTCGGCCTTGCGCCGGTTGCGCGTGGTCACGTCAGCCCGCGTCAGCCGATGCAGGCGCTCCAACTGCTCGCCGGCGTCCGTCACGTAGCGTCGCACCGCCGAGTCGGACCAGCGCGCGTCGCCATACCCGTGGAAGCGCAGGTGCAACTCCACCAGGCGCGACACCGCCTTGATGGTGTCCTTGTCGAACCGGAGCGCCTTCAGCCGCTTGCCCGACATTTTGGCGCCCACCAGTTCGTGGTGGTGGAACGACACCGCGCCACCGGGTTCCAACCGACGGGTGGCTGGCTTGCCGATGTCGTGCAACAGGGCCGCCAATCGCAACACCAGGTCGGGGCCCGGGACGGCGCCCTCGGGACCCGTCTCGAGGGCAATTGCCTGATCCACCACCGTGAGGGTGTGGTGGTAGACGTCCTTGTGGTGGTGATGCTCGTCCACCTCGAGTTGGAGCGCGGGCAACTCCGGCAGCACGTGGCCGGCCAGCCCCGAATCCACGAGTGCGGTCAGGCCCTCGCGCACCCGTGCGCCCATCAGCAGCTTGGTCAGCTCGTCGCGCACCCTCTCCGCCGAGACGATGTCGATGCGGTCCGCCATCGCATGCATGGCCGCGAAGGTGGCGGGCTCGATCTCGAAACCCAACTGCGAGGCGAAGCGCGCCGCCCGCATCATGCGCAAGGGGTCGTCCCCAAAGGACAGGGCGGGCCCGACGGGCGTGCGCAGCAGGCCTCCAGCCAGGTCGTCGAGCCCGCCAAAGGGATCCACGAACTCACCCCCGGGCAACCGCACGGCCATCGAGTTGACGGTGAAGTCGCGCCGCGCAAGGTCACCCTCGAGGGAGTCTCCGAAGGCGACCACAGGCTTGCGGGTGGCGCCGTCGTACTCGTCCGCGCGGAACGTCGTGATTTCGACCACGAGGTCGCCCCGGCGCCCGCCGATAGTGCCAAAGTCGCGCCCCATGTCCCACGTTGCGCGGGTCCACTGCTTGAGGAGCCGCTCCGTCTCGTCGGGCCGTGCGGACGTCGCGAAGTCGAAGTCGGCGCTTGATCGACCCAGGAATGCGTCCCGAACGGGTCCCCCCACGAGCGCGAACTCGTGACCGGCCGCGTCGAACAGCGCCGCCAGGTCGGCAATCTCCATTGGCACCGCGGCGCCCAAGGCGCTCGCTCGCGCCCTGAGCACGTCACGGGATGGCACAGCGGGCGCAGCCTGGATGGTCATGGGTACCAGCATCCCAGAGCCGCGCCGGGACCATGTCGTGGCGGGCCGGACAGCCGCCAGAGGCTCGGCGCGCAAGCCCCCATGCGCAGAGGGCGCTGCCGGTCGTGGGCCCCGCCCCCGGTTAGAGTTGGGCCATGCCGGACTCGCCGATTCCCCAACCCAGCCGCATGCCGCGGGCCCCGGCGGGCGCAACAATTCGTCGCCGAAGGGCACAGCGCATGGCAGTCCAATTGCCCGTGTCGCGCGAGGTGTCGGCCGGAGGCGTCACGGTCAAGATCGAAGACGGGCTCGCCTACGTCGCGTGCATTGGGCGCCGCAATCGAGCCGGGCGCCTCGAGTGGTGCCTGCCCAAAGGGCATCTTGAAGGCACGGAAACGCCCGGGGAGGCGGCCGTCCGCGAGGTGGCGGAAGAGACCGGGATCTCCGCGGAAGTGGTGCAACCCCTCGGCATCATCGACTATTGGTTTACGGGCGACGACCGCCGCGTCCACAAGAAGGTCTACCACTTCCTGCTTGAGGCGATTAGCGGCACCATCACTACGGAAAACGACCCCGATCAGGAGGCCGAGGTCGCTGCCTGGGTGCCGATCGAGGAGTTGCGCGCCAAGCTTGCCTACCCCAACGAGCGCAAGATGGCGCAGACCGCCGCCGAGTTGCTGACCGCGCGGGGGTGATCGCAGTGGCTACCCCTTGGTCTCGATGGGCTGCGGTGGCCGTGGCGGCCATCGTCTGCGGAACCGCGGGCCCAGGCGCTGCCTACGCATCGGCGCCAGCCGAGCGCGAACTTCCATCCGCCGAGCAACGCGATGTCGCGATCGACGCGTCGGTCGCCGGAGAGTTCCCCGCGTCCGCCGGCCCCGAGACCCGCATGAGCGTGCTCGTGACGGTCGGCGCACCGTTGACGGACCTCGCCGACGTGTCGGCGTCGCTGAGCGTGACCGACGCTCCCTTGGAGTCTGCGGAAGCCATCGAGTCATTCGTGAAGGAGCCCGCGTCGACCGTGAGCCACGCCGTCGCGGCGTCGCCGGTCACGGCATCGTCGGGCGCCACCGCTCCTGCCCCAGGGACGCTCAAGGTGGGCACCAGCACCACCGTGGCGCTCTCGGCGGCACCGGGATCGCTCGGGCTCCCGGCCGATGCCTGGGGCGTGTACGGCGTGACCGTCTCGGTCATGGTCGGGCAGGACATGGTGTGGTCCGCGGCGTCCCCGCTCACGTGGCAGCCGACACTGGTGCCCCCTCTCGACGTGACCGTGGTGGCCTCGATCTCGGGGCCCAACGAGCGCGTCGCATCACTGCTGGAGGCCGCCGGCGATGAGCGGGTGGCGCTGCTCGTCGACCCCTCCGCGCTGACCATTGGCCAGCGGTTGTCACTCGATCGCCGTGAGGCATACATCCTGCCCGCCGGGAATCTCGACATCACGAGCGTCGCCCACGCGGAGGCCCCGGCCCTCCTCGACGCCGCTCTCGCGGAGTCTCGCCGCCACTCCACGCTCGCGTGGCTGGCCGTCGCAGCATCCGCGGACGACGCCACGGCGGCCTTGGCCACGAACGCTGGCGCCGTAGCGGTGCTCGCCGATCCGCGTTGGTCGGGCGAAGCCGGTTCTGCATCGTCCGTCGTCACAGCGGTGGCCGTCGATGAACTGAAGCTTGCGCCCATCATCTTGCCCGACCCCGACCTGTCCGCGACCCTCGCGTCCCAGCCTCCCGCGCAACCCGCGACGACAGCTCGGGTCCTGGCGGTGGCCGCGTTGAAGGCGGGTAGTGGTGACGGTTCCGTGGTGGTCGCCCCTGGAGACGGCTGGGTCGTGGACGGCACCCAGCAGTCACGTGCGGTCGAGATGCTGCTCAACGCACCCTTCGTCACGGCAAGGCCCCTCACCGTCGCCCTGTCGGCCCCCAACCGACCCTCGCTCGACCTGCCTGACACCACGCCTAGCGCCGCCGATGCGGGATCGAATCAGGCCGTCGGGGCCATCTCTGCCCTGGACCGCCTGAATGTGATGGCGACCGCCGCCGACTCTCCCTCCGCCATGGTGGCCGATGCTCGGCGCGCGGTCTTTGACGCGATGTCACTGGCTGACCGTGCTGATCCGGAACGCAGGGCTGTGGAGTTTGCGGACGCCGCCGACCGGGCCAACGCGGTGATCAACACGGTCGCGGTGACGTCGGGCAACACCCTCAACTTGGTGTCGTCGTCGGGCGACGTGCCCGTGACGGTGCGCAACGACCTCGATGTGCCGGTGACGGTGCGCGTTGCAATGATGTCCCGCTCGCCGGTGCTGGTCACCAAGGCTCAGCCCACCGCAACGATCGCGGCGGGCTCGGAAACGACCGTGCTGATACCGGTCTCAGCGGTCTCCAACGGCGACGTCGACGTGACGGTGGCACTGCGCAACAAGGAGGGCCAGACGGTGGCCGTGGCGCAGACGCTACGCGTCAAGGTGCGTGCGCAATGGGGCAACGCCGCCACCGGGGTCTTCACCGCCGGTCTGGTGGTGCTGCTCATCGCGGGCATCGTGCGCACCGCGCGCCGTGGACGCAAGGACACCCGCGTGCGCCCGACCGACTCCGCCGACGTGGCGGGCGCGTCAGACGCCGACGCGTGATCGACCGGGGACAATGTCAGGCATGACCTCCGACGCCGGCGACGTTACCCCGCCCGTGGACCCTTCCGTCCCTGGCGGGCCGGCGCGCGCATCGTCCGGGCGGGTGGGACGCCACGCCATGGTGATGGCGTCCGGCACGCTCGTGTCGCGGGTCTTGGGCATGGTGCGAAACATGCTTTTGGCGGCGGCGGTTGGCATCACGGGCTCGGTCGCGGCCGACGCCTACGCGGTGGCGAACAAGCTTCCGAACGTGATGTTCGCGGTGCTCGCCGCCGGCGTGCTCAACTCGGCCCTGGTACCGCAGATTGTGAGGGCCTTCCAGGCACATCGCACGCGTACCGTGCACCGCATCCTGACCTTGGGAGGCGTGGGGATCCTGGCGGTGACGGTGCTCCTGACCGCCACGGCGGGTCTGTGGGTGCGGGTCTACTCGGACGGGTGGAGTTCCGAACAGACGGCGCTTGCCACCGCCTTCGCGTTGTGGTGCATTCCGCAGTTGCTGTTCTACGGGCTGTACACGCTCTTTGGGCAGGTCCTCAACGCGCGCGAACAGTTCGGGCCGTTCATGTGGGCGCCGGTGGCCAACAACCTCGTCGCGATCGCCGGGCTGGCCGCGTTCGTCGTGATCTTCGGTCCCTATGCGCTGGACGAGAATGCCTCCGTCGGGGCGATCGTCGACCAGTGGACCACGGGCAAGATCCTGCTGGTCGCGGCCGTCGCCACGCTCGGCATCGCGGTACAGGCGCTCGTGCTCATCCCGCCGATGATCCGAGGCGGCTATCGCTGGCGTTGGACCTGGCGCGGACCCAAGGGCGAGCTCAGCACCGCCGCCAAGGTCGCCAGCTGGGCGCTGGGCGCGGTGCTGGTCGAACAGGTGGCCGTCGCCCTCATCACGCGCATCGCCACGGCCGCGCAGGCGGCTGCCCCGACGGACCCTGCGGTCGCCGGCGTCGCGGCATACGACTATGCGCTGGGCATCTTCCTGGTCCCCCACTCGCTCGTGTCGATATCCCTCATGACGGTGCTGTTTACGCAGATGTCCCGGCACGCCGGTCTGGGCGATGTGGCGCGACTCCGCGGCGTGATGAGTGAGGGTGTGCGCATGGTGGGTGTGTTCACGATCATCGCGTCCGTCGCAATGGCGGTCACCGCGCCCCACTTGGTGCGGGTGCTGGCGCCCACGGTGTCGGGCGAATCGGTGGACGCCGTCGCATGGGTGTTGCGCTTCATGTGCATCGGGCTCGTCCCGCTGGGCGCTTCCGTGATGATCAAGCAGGCGTACTTCGCGCTCGAAGACGGTCGCACCGTGTTCCTCATTCACCTGCCGATGGCGCTCGCGTGGCTGGCCGTGGCCTACGGGGTTCAGGCCCTCGCGGACCCGCAATGGTGGGTGCGTGGCATCGCCCTTGGCCTGGCCGCCACCAACACCGTCGCGGCGGTGCTGCGATTGTGGGGACTGCGGCGGCGGCTCGGCGGCGTCGATGGGCGGCGCATCCTCGTGACACACGCGAAGGCACTGCTCGCCGCCGGCGCCGCGACCGTGGTGGGCGTGGTCTTGATGGCCATCGCCCCACACACGTGGGCACAGGAGGGGGCTCGCGCCGTGGCGGTCAGCGGCCTGCTCACGGTGGGTGTCTCCGGCGCCATGATCTTGGTCTACGGCATCACTGCGCGGGTCCTGCGCGTTGAAGAGGCGAACGCTGTGGTGCGAGCGGTCACGCGCCGCGTGCGCCGCGTACGATAGAGGCCGGATTCAACAAACGTGGGGTGATGGTGCAGGGCGGGGACGTGATCGGGCGCCGTTTTCGGCTGGTGACTACCGAGGAGTACGACATCCCCGGTGCGACCCGCTTCGTAGCGCACGACACCCGCCTCGATCAGGCCGTCTCGGTCGACATCATCTCGTCATTGGCGCCCTCGTCCGTGGTGCGTGCCGCGCACCGCGCCCAGGTGCTGCGGGACCGACGCCTCGCCCGCATCGTCGCGGTCGGGTCGGAACGACGGGACGGCGAACGCGTCACCTACGTGGTCAGTGAGCGTCCCGTGGGCGTCCGCCTCGACGAACTCCTTGGCCGCGTCGTCTTCCTGCCCGGCACCGCGGCGGCACTCGTGGGCGAGGCGTCCGCGATACTCGACGCACCCCTCGTTTCGGGCACCCACCACGGGATCGTCCGGCCCCGCTGCCTCACGGTCTCGCCGCAGGGTCGCGTCATGCTGTCCGGACTCGGAGTGGAGGGCGAGCTCGCCAGCCAGGCACGCCTCATTCGCGGGCGCACCGAGCGCGGCGACGCCATCGCGCTCGCCCGTATCTTTGTCACAGCGGTCACGGCCATGGATCCGGACGACGTCACCGCACACGATCTTCCCCGGGACCTGACCGGGCCCGCTCGCGGCTTGTGCGAAGCGCTGCTGCGCGGCTCCGGTCCCCTCACCCTCGCCCACGTCACCGCCGCCCTGGGCACGGGCGACACCGCCGCCTTGCGGGCGCTTGTAGCCGAGGCGACGACGCTGTGGTGGCCGCCGTCGCCCGTGACGGTCGCCGACGATCATGGCGCCGACGTTTCGATCGAAGGCGCTGCTGTGCAGGATGTCGCCGTCGAAGATGTCGCCGTCGAAGAGCCGACCGACCCATCGTCCGCCCGGCTTCACACCCGGTTTGGCGGGGCAGTGGACGACATCGACGAGTTCCGTGACATCGTGGCGGCCCAAAATGTCGAATCGGTGCCCTCCGTGGCTGAGGCGCTCCTTGAGCGACTTCACCGGCGCTTCCCCAAGTCGGCTCCGCTGGCCGATCTCGCCGCGGCCGCGCATCGGCGCGCACAGACCGTGGCGCCGTTCAACGTGACACCATTACTGGTGTCCGTGCTCATCGTGACGGTGTTCGTGGTTGCCGTGGTCAGCGCGGCGATGCTGACTCGACCGATCGACACGCCACCCGGCGACAACAACAATCCCTCGCAGACGTACCCCGAATACACCGTGGTTCGGACTCCACCTTCTACCTCCGAGGGATGACCTGCCGACGCGTCGGGCGGCGAGTGGAATACGAGGGGCCTACGATCGTGTTGGGCTATCACCATCTGAAACAGAGGTTTGACTCGTGACTGATATTCGCAACGTCGTTATCGTGGGCTCCGGCCCGTCCGGCTACACCGCCGCCATCTACGCGGCGCGGGCGGGACTGAACCCGCTCGTGATCGCTGGCTCCATCACGGCTGGCGGCGCGCTGATGAATACCACCGAGGTGGAGAACTTTCCCGGCTTCGTCGAGGGGATCCAAGGACCCGAACTGATGCAGACGCTTCAGGGCCAGGCCGAGAAGTTCGGGGCCGAGGTGTTGTTCGACGACGCCACCCAGCTCGAGCTCGAGGGTCCCGTCAAGCGCATCACCACCGGCATGGGCAAGGTCTTCGAAGCCCGCACCGTCATCTTGTCGATGGGATCCGCGTACCGCGAGATCGGCATTGACGACGAGAAGCGGCTGTCGGGTCACGGCGTCAGCTGGTGCGCCACGTGCGACGG
>DGBM01000010.1 GCA_002384765.1 Demequinaceae bacterium UBA4004 | reverse complement strand
CTCTTCTTGTGTGGTCCGGGTGACGACGGCCGGATCCGGCCGATTGCGGGTTTCCGTGCGGAACTTGTGCGGAAGTTTCGTCGACGTGCGGGTTCTGCGGGCTGATCGGGCGCGTCATCGGGTCGCGTCCTCGATCCGGCGCAGGGCCACATGGTCGTCCCCGTCGACGCACTTGGCGTACACGCGGAGGAGCACCTCGACGCCGTGGCCTGCCCACTCGGCGACCTGCGCGGGAGGGACCCCGGCGTTGAGCCAGGTGGAGACGCAGGCGTGCCGGAGGTCGTAGGGGCGGCGGGCGAGCATGGAGTCGACCTGGCGCTCGTCGAGGGCTGCCTGGCGGGCCTTGTGCCAGGCGCGGTAGATCGTGCCCATCGAGACCGGGTTGTCGTAGGGCGGCGAGATGGGGACGCCGGCCTTGCCGGTCCGGGTGACGAACAGGCGGCCGTCACGGCCGAGCTGGAAGGTGTCGATGTGCCGGCGGAGCGCCTTTACCAGCTCGGGGTGGGCGGGGACGAGCCGGATGTCCGCACGGCCGCGGTGCTTGAGGCCACGGTCCTCGCCGCTGGTGGCCTCGTCCGTCCAGGCGCTGCCCGGGGTCTGGTGGCTGCTGGTCAGCAGCAGCCTGCCCCAGCCGGTCTCCGGCAACGTGCAGTCGTCGAGACGGAGGTTGCGTGCCTCGCCCGGCCGCAGACCGGCGTAGTAGAGGCAGGCGAAGAATGCCGCCAACGCCGGCTCCTGCTCCCACACCGCGTCGAGCAACGCCCTTGCCTGGGTCGGGTTGACGACCACGCGTCGGTCGACGACGTCGGTGGGGATCGGTGCCTTCCAGCGGACCCGTTTGAGCGGGTTGATGGGGAACAGCTCCAGCTCTACGGCGTACTCGAGGACGCTGTGCAGCGTCGCCCGTTTCCGGGCGATGGTGGAGGGTGCGGCCGGCTTACCGTCCTGGC
This sequence comes from Demequinaceae bacterium UBA4004, assembly GCA_002384765.1. The sequence goes on along the minus strand of DGBM01000010.1, from coordinate 3,418 downwards.
GTAAGGAGAGCCGGTTCAGCAGGCCGCGGAGCACGACTGCGTCGTTGAGGTCGGCCAGCGCTGGGCTGCGTCGCTGTACCCACGACAGTGCCGACACGAGGTCCTTGGACGCGGCCTCCTTCCGTGCGGGCACGTTGAAGGCGTACCGGTAGAGGGCTCGTCGCAGCTCTTGCGTGCTGACCGGCGCCTTCTCTTCGGCCAGCAGCGCCATGGTGATGTCGGTCAGCGCTTCAGCGATTCCTCGTCGATGGCGGGGTGAGGCGCCGGGCCACTTGATGCTCACGTAGTCCATCGCATGGTCGAGCCACGTCCGTCTTGCTTCCGAAGCTCGCATGTCCCGGGGCAGCCCGTTGCTGACACCAAACGGGACCCCGTCGCGAGCGGCGACGAGGAGGTCGGCACGGAACCCCTCCGCGGGCTTGTGCGTGGGGAAGGTGCGCTGGTGGCGCTTGCCGGCGACCGCCCACCGCACCGTGTACGTCGTGCCGCGCTTGCCCTGGTACCTGCTGATGGACCAGACGCGGACGTCGTGGCTGACCTCGCCCCGGATCATCTACTGGCCCTCACGGCTCTCCAGCCACCGTTCGAGGTCTGCTCGGCGGATGCGGAGGCCACCGTTCGGCAGCTTGATGCAGCACGGTGCTTTGCGGGCGGCGCGCCAGTCGTAGAACGTGGACTTGGAGATCCCCAGCTCGGCGCAGATGTCCGCGACGGTGAGATGCCGGGAAGTGGCGTGCTCGCTCATTCTGATCACCTCGACGATCGACACGAGTCTGGTTGACCCGATGCCTGTCGTAGGCGTCCGGCGTGCCGGCTTGTGGACAGATTGCCTGTTCGTTCGCGTGGGGACCGCCGAGCACGTGGGTTTGGTGAGTGCCTTGGTGAGGGTGCCGATGAGGCATCGCGCGGTCCACGCCGACTCGCCAGCGGAGAGCAGCCACCTTGAGTTCGGTACGCGCCGGGCGCGAGTCTGCTGAGCAGCTACTTCCTCCAGGGACTCCGGGACCTTGCCATCATCCGCTGGTAGCCGGGTCGGCGTTCTAGTACCTGGAGCACCTCACTGAGGTGCGTCGTCAGCTCTGGTAGGTCGCGGTCGTAGACAAGGCCTCGCTCGAGTTGAGCGGTGAGCTCGGCGAGCAGAGCGGGCCAGTCGCGTCGTGAAGGGCGCACGGGCACGTCGACCCGCTTGACGACCTCCTTCTGGACGACCTTCTCGACCTCGACAACCTGCTGCACGACCTCGACCGCGGCAAGGCCGGACCGCGCGGCGCGACGCTGCTCCCACGCCCGCTGTCGACAGACCTGTGAACACCACTTCGGCGTGCGCCCTCGGGTGGCGGGCAAGAACTCCCGTGAGCTCCAGCCGCACACCAGAGTCTGGTTCGCCCGCCGGCGTGGACGCTTCGCCATGGCCGACCTCCTCGGGGAGGTAGGCGTGCCCGCGTGCCGCTCACAGACAGCGATCCGGGGTGGGCTTTCCGTCACGACGACGTGAGACCTCGCGGGACCGGTCATCGCATGCACCAGGTGTGAGGCTTCGCGATGAGCTCGGCTGGTGAGGCCGGTGCCGTCGGGTCGAGGGCGCTGGTGGCTGTCCACGAGGAGTGAGGCGTGGTGCCTATGCCTGTCGACGGTTCGAGTTCCGGAGGCATTGATGGGCAAAGTCGCGAACAACGCGATCAGGCGACGCCGGCGTCGTCGTACCGACGATCTTCACCGGGCCGCGACGGCGGGCTCAGGCGCCTCTCTCGAAGCGGACCTGGTCCGCCGGCAGCGGCGCATGGCCGTCGCCGAACCGCGCCGATCGGTGCGCACGCAGATGCTCGCCCGAGACGCGATGACCTCGGCTGAGGAGCGCGGCGCCGCGGCCGTGCGGACCCTCGTCGACCAAGGCCTGCGTCAGACCGAGATCGCCGCGACGTGCGGCATCCCGCTGTGGACGGTCCGCCGGCTGCTCGCACTGACCAATCCCACCGGCGGTGTCGCGAGCGGTCGGGACCTCTGAGAAAGGAAACCCCCATGCTGCTCTCACACGCGGTGCTGTTCGCCGAAGCCCGGTCCTTCCTTTCCGCGCTTGCAGACTCCGCCAACGGCTTCGACGCCAGCCTGGAGTACGAGCGCGTCCTGCTCCACCTCGACCATCTGCATGGCGGTCAGGTCACCCCGATCAGCATCGTGCCCACCGGCGACCGCACCGTGCTGTACGACGTCGCCCGCACCGCTATCACCCGACTCGTCGACTACGGCATGGACCGTTACGAGCTCGCCATCTGCTTGAGCATGCTGGCCACAGCCTGGGAAGGCGAGCACCAGCCGTGACGTACGGCGAGGTCGCCTCGCGGCTACGGGACACGATGATCTGGCTGCTCGAACGCCGCCGCATCACCCAGCAGCTCGGTGGGCCCGGTTCCTTCCGGGTCCCGGTCACGACCACTGAAGCCGATCGCTCGGTGGTGGGGGAGGATATCCAGCGCTACCGAGCGGCCGTCCTGACGTACTGCCTGGAGGCTGTGCGTGCGGTCACCCCGGCGGCAGACCTCGATGGCAAGGATCGACTGCGTGACCCGGCGGTCGCACTGCGCTACCAACTCGAGGTGGCCCGTTCACCAACGCCTGCTGACGCCCAGCTGTCGTCACTGATGATGCAGCGACCGCGCTTCGAGCTCGTGTCGCGCTGGCAGGACGCGGCCAGGATCGCCATCGAAGGAGAGCGGGAGATTGCGGCGGTTCGTCAGCCGCTGTCGCGGGAGCAGCAGTCGCAGGTACTCAAGGATGCCGCCGATCTCGTGCGTGGACTCGTCGTGCTGGACATCTGCTACAAGAACGTTCCCGGGTGCCATTTCCTCGAGCAGAAGGGCCGTCTCATGACAGCGACCACCGCGTGCGCGGAAGGGCTAGAAGCGATGCATCTTGACGCTTCCGTCGACAGGCTCGGGTGGCGGCCGACTCCGGGCGTCATCGAGGGGCCGGCGCTGCCGGGCTTGGCTGGCGTGCTGGGGGCGCAGCACAACGCAGCTGTAGCTTTGGGTCACTTCCCCTCGGCGTTTCCCTGTGCGTCAGGCTGAGGTGAGACACCGCTACTGAGTTCATTCCCTCTGCACGGGGCGAGAAGCCTCACGCTCCAAAGCGTGAGAGTCGACTCATTGCGGATGTTGAGCCGAGGCAGACCTCCGGCGGACTCACTGGCCGTGCATGCCACGATTCGTCCCACTGGTCCTGCCTATGCAGTCCAGCGGATGTTCGTCTCTTCGGCCCGCGGCACCATGTAGCGGCCGCGGAACAACGATGAGGACGACAGGGATGGTCGTCGTTGTCAGTTCTGGCATAGCCGCAGCTGTACGGGTCCCGTAGTAACTCCCACGTCCCGGGAACCGCTGCCGGACGGCGGGGAGGCCGCCCTTCACGAAGGCGCAGGGCC
>DGBM01000254.1:274-5504 GCA_002384765.1 Demequinaceae bacterium UBA4004 | reverse complement strand
GGCGCATACGCGTTGGCGCGGCTGGGCAGGGTGGGGGAGGCGGTGCGATTGGCGGAGTCCGGTGCCGCGATCGCCGCGGCCCTGTCCTCGGGTGGCTCGGACGCGGTCCTGCAGCAGGCCCGGACAGACGGGTACGGCGTGTTGGTGGACGCGTTCCAGGCGGCCGCTGCGGAGGCGAACCAGGCCGCTGACTCTGGTGAGGGACTGGGCGAGGCGATGCGGACGCTGAGTGCAGCGCGGGATGCGTTGGAGCTCGCGGTGGGCCCGTTGGCGCCCGCAGCATCTACCGCGGAGGTGCTGCAGCTCGCAGCCGACACGAACCAGCCGGTGTCCTACCTGCTCGCCACCCGGGTGGGCGCGGTCGTACTGACCGCCCGTCCCAACGAGAACGCTGAAGACGCTGAGCCGAGTGGGTTGTGGGCGGAGCCGGTTTGGCTGGATGACCTCACTAGTAGTCAGGTCACCGCATGGGTGCAGGACCTGTACGCCCTCGACCACCCCACCGACAGCCAAGACGATGCCGATCGCGACATCGATGACCGCAGCCGAACTGCTTTCGGCTCGTCGTCGGCATCGGAACCGGGTGTCGGCGCGGAGACCGACGCGCCAGTAGTGCCGGGTATCGACGAGCCAGTTGGTTCATCGGGCGGTTTGGTGCGTGGTGCATGGCGCGGTGCGCCGGCCGGGACCATCGAGGCGGTACGCGCCCAGATCGGCGAGACGTTGCTAGCACTGCACGCTCGAGCCGCGCAGGCTGATGATGCCGAACCGGGTGTGGTCCGGGTGGTGCCGGTTGGGTTGGTGGGGTTGTTGCCGTTGGCATCGTCCTGGCCCACAGCCGCGGTGGTACAGGTCGCGGGATCGGGGTGGCTGCACGCGCACGCCTACCGCGGCGCCACGCAGAACGCTTCGGGGCATCGGGTGCGGCCAGGAGCGGGGCTGTCGGTGGCGGCGATCTCGGACGCGTCCCCATGCACGTGGCGCGATCGGGACCTGCCGCTGTTGCCGGGCGCGGGCCGGGAGGGCGCGTGGCTACGCGCGACGTTCGGCGCGGTGCACCACACGGGCGCGGACGCGACCCGCGACACGCTGACCGGCTACCTGCTCGCCCCCGACCTGGGCGCGGTGCACCTCGCCGTGCACGGCGACACCGACACCGATGGCACCGCGCTGCTCCTGCTCACCAACACCACCAACGCTGACGGCGTGGATGCGGTGGACGCCGCTGGACCCGGGGCCGTGTCGGGCTCTGGTGGTGTGGCGGGTGTGGTGTCGATGGATGACGTTCCCGCGCGGGTCGCGCACCGCTTGGTGTTCCTGGCATGCTGCTGGGCCGGGCGTTCGACTGCGCGTGTCCCGGACGAGGCGGTCAGCTTCCCGACCCGACTGCTGCAGGCCGGCGCCGCCGGCGTCATCGCGCCACTGTGGCCGGTCAACGACGAAGCCACCGAAGCCCTCGTGCGTGCCTTCTACACGCACTGGGCCGACGGTGCCGACCCCGCGATCGCTCTCGCGAAGGCGAAGCAGGACATCCTGCGGGTACGCAAACCCGACCCCACCCGCACCGCCGCATGGCACACCACCGCCCACGCCTTCACCTACCACGGCAGCTAAACACCGGCCCCGATTTGACCTGATCGCACGCCCCCGGAGTGATGCTGCCCTGCAGCCGTCCATGGCCTTGAGGACGCGGTCACGTCAGACCTGTCGCCGGCTGCTTGTTTCATGTACGCGGTCTCACCGGTCTGTAGAGGTATGCGCGGAACATTCCTCGATCACCGCGCGGATCGGAGTAGCTCGTGAAGACAAACCCCTGGCCAGCCCGATGGGCCGGACTGCTGCTGATGATCGGGCTGGTGCTGGGCCTGACGGCATGCACCGACGCCAACAACGAGGCCGCGGCGTGCGACACGCCGCAGGCCGTGACGTTCGTGGTCGGCGCGCACGCGAACACCCCCGCGCCGGTGCTACAGCCGCAGGCCGAATGCGTCGCGCGAAACGTGATGAACGCCGGCGGCCAAGTCCTCGTGGTGTCCGCTGAAGGAATCCCGGTCTCCGTCGATGTGCCGCTGGAGCCCCTGTCGGGCACCGATACCGAGCGCAACGATGTTATGGACAACAACGTGGTGATGATCAACGCCGTCATCTCATCTATCACGCCGACAAGCCCCCAGCTGGACACTCTCGAGGCGATCGCGGTCGCGGCCGACCTTTCGCGCGCGCATAGTGTGCCGCACGCCCTGATCTGGGTGCTGGACTCTGGCCTGTCCTCGACCGGAGTGCTTGACTTCGCCCACACTCCGGGCCTGCTCGGCGCAGCACCCAGCGAGATCACGGCACAACTGGCCCAAGCTAGCGAGCTGCCGAATCTGGACGGCATGAGCGTGACGCTCTCCCTCGGGTACACCACCGGGCCCCAACCCGACCTCGGGGACGCGAACAGGACGCGCCTCTACGACATCTACACCGACGTCCTGACCGCTTCGGGCGCTAACGTCACCCTCGCGCCGTTCCCGGTCCATGGGGCCGCCGTGTCCACCGACCAGCCCGTCGACATCACCGACATCCCCGCGCCGACCCCGAAGAAGATCACCGAACCGGTCGACGTGGCGTTCACCGAACAGAACAGCCAGGTCCGCTTCGTGGCCAACACCGCTGAATACCTCTACAAAGACGCGGCCATCAGCGACTTGACACCCGTCGCGCAATACCTCAAAGCGGACGGATCACGGCACGCCGCGATGGTCGCCACCACCGCTCGGGTCGGCGACAAGGACGGCCAAATCACGCTGTCGAACAAACGCTGCCAGACCGTCACCAACACCCTGGTCGATCTGGGAGCAGCCCCTGAGCAGATCTCCTGTGAAGGCCTCGGCAGCTACAGCACCTACTACCAGCCAGACGACAACAATCCAGCCGCCAAGGCCGCCAACCGAGCCATTCACGTCACCCTGACCTAGCCGCCGACATTAGTCGGCGACCTAGGTCCGTGAACCTACGGTTGGTTTCGAGCCCGCGCGCTGGGTAACTTCAGTGTCCGCCCCCAACCGGGGCCGTTCGGACACGAGCAGTACGAGTGGAGGAACCGTATGGGGCTCTTCGGCAAGAACAAGACACGATCGCCAGTTCAGCCGTCTCGCCCGGCCAGCCGTACCATTCCCACGCTGGAGCCCGACTACTTTCAGTCGATCCACGTGCGCTTGGCGGCCAACGGAGGATCGGACTCGGCGACCGAAATCGCTTACGGCGTCGGCACCGCGATCTTCAACACTGCCTTGACGTACTTCCAGAAAACCAATTCCTCATACGTCAAACGCGACTTTGAGGCCCTCTTCGGCAGCAGGAGTCGGGACGATAGAGGTGCAGCCGACCGGATGATCGACTTCCTGATAGCCCGCGATCCGGTACTGGCGGGCGACAGCAGTTTCCTCCCACCGCTGCTCAAGCGTCTAGATGAGGTGCTCAGCCGCCCCGCCTAGACTAGGCCCCGTTACGAAGTTGCTCGTGGTGTTCTGGCGCCTCAGGACACAAGTGCGGCCTCCGCGGTCAGCCGCGGAGGCCGCACTACTCGGCGTTGTCGAACTCGTCATTCATGCCGTGACACCCTCGCCGATGCCTTTCGACTGCCGGTACAGCGGTGGCTGATCAGGTCATCGCAAGCAGATCTGGATGCGGCTTCGACCTGCCTCGATCGGATCCAACGCTCAGCGCGGCCGGCAACTCGATCCAGAACTACCCGCTCTCCCAGGTCGACACCCCGACGAGGATAGCGATTTCGGCGGCGCCGTCCTCGGATGGACACGAGGTTCGTCGGCATCACAGGCCTGACTCGGGTTCACGATGATCGGCATCGTACGGGTCGACCTCGCGAAGAAGCGGTGGAATAGCATCTTCCGCCATGGAACCGATCGAGGGCGTGTCGTCACCGTTCGCGACGACTCCGAACAGCGTGTGGGCGATTGGACCCTTTGAGTCGTCTGGGTTCCCCAACCGCGGAGCAAGCTTCTTCAAGGTGACAGGAGTGTTCCACAGGGATCTCGACTGTCCGGCCATTCGCGACTGGCGTACGACTGCGTCAGGCGGCCTGACTGTGCTTCTCGAAATCGACCGGGCGCGAGGCGAGTGGACGGAATGGAGTCTCCACGATGACGGTTGGGACCGCGAAGACAACAGCCACGCGATCGATCTGACTGACTGGCGGCCTTGTAAGCGCTGCGGCTCAGCCCGCAGCGCGACGCCGGCCCTAGTCTGCGGGCAATGCCACCTGACGGTCTGCGACTGTGACACCCCTTCCGAGCCTTTCCACCGAGAAGAAGCTGGCGACACCATGAACCGACGTTATGAGTTCAGCCTTCACGCAGTCGTTGACGTGGACGAAGCTGCGGAAACGGTCACGGTCACTGTGCCTCTGCACGGCTTGGCAAGCGATCTCCAGTAGGACGTGCAGTACATCTACCCGGACGCACACACCTTGCGGCACGAGCAGATCATCAACGACTTCCTGCTGGAATCTTTCGAGCACCACAACATCACGTACCGGATGGAGCGGAAACCCAGTACCTGAGTCCTCCGGCTCATTCTGAGCTGACCACGCCGGGACTTGGAAAACTGCTGGGTGGTCGAAATCTGGCTGAGTTGCCGACGGAGTTCGCAGCACACTCGACGGTTGAATTCTCCGGCAAGGGTATATCGAAAATACGCCGATAATGTACCTTTCGACAGTTATGTCGCTGAGGCGCCGGTGACCTGATGCGTGGGGCCTGACGGCCGGTAGCACGCAAAACTTTGAAGACGGCGACGGCGCACGAAGCCCGATGCCGCAGCGTCTTTCGGAAGGCCACTCTCGAACGTCTACCCACGGTCGTTATTTGGATAGTTGGCACTATCCAAATAACTTGTTCGCCTTCTCGCTCCCTCCTTCACCGCAGGCATGCGGCGAGAAAACGCTAGCTGATGGGACGTTCGAGCAGCAGGCTCGGCACGCGGCTGTGGGCCAGGATGTAGGCGTGCAGCTCGGCGGAGATCAGCGCGGCGATGCTCAGCAGGTCCGCGTGACGCTGCGCGAGATCTTGCCGCAGTAGCGGCTCATGATGAGCCACGCGGTTACGTAGCTTGTGCAGCCGCCCTGATAACCGCGCAAGAGCTGGCAGAGTTCACCGGGATGAAGCAGACCGCACTCACCGTGAAGCAGACCAGGAAGGCGCCACGCAAGCGGCGCGTTACTTTGAAA
>DGBM01000254.1:0-203 GCA_002384765.1 Demequinaceae bacterium UBA4004 | reverse complement strand
CCGTTAGCGTCGACAATGTAAGGAGCACTCATCTTGACGTACAGCCAGCCCCAGGGCTACCGACTGTCCAGCGAGATCAAGGTTACCGCGATCGCTCGGGCCCTTGAGCGGTTCGGTTGGCCTGTATGGCAGCGCGCCACACTCCGCGCGGTGGCGTCCGTCGCCCGCGAGCTCCTCGCGGCTCCTGACGATCGTAAGGCGGT
>DGBM01000056.1 GCA_002384765.1 Demequinaceae bacterium UBA4004 | reverse complement strand
GCTCATCCTCGATGCCCTTGAACAACCCGGTGCCTTCGGCCGACTCGACGTGCGCCCATCCCATGTTGGGCACTCTCGACGTGCGCAGTCGCTCGACAACGCCGGGCCACTGATCCAGGCCAGCGACATCCTCGCCGTGCTCGACGCCGCGCTCAAACATCACTTGCATGCCCACGCAGATCCCCAGCACGGGTCGTCCGCCGGCCAGACGCCGCTCCACGATCTGGTCGCCGCGGACTCCGCGCAGCCCCTCCATGACGGCCGCGAAGGCGCCCACGCCGGGAACCACGAGGCCGTCCGCGTTCTCGGCGGCGGCCCGGTCGGCGGTGAGCGTCACGTCGGCGCCCACGTGCTCAAGGGCGCGCACCGCGGATCGCACGTTGCCAAAGCCATAGTCAAGAACAGTCACCGTGGGCATGCGGCGATTCTAACGGCGCGCCGCGGAGGGTCCCGCAGGCGCTGGCGTCAGGGCCTGTCCGCCTGCGCCTTCGCCTCGCGCTTGGCCTGGGCGGACAGCTTGCGCAACTGCCTGAAGGCCGCGATGCGGCCCATGTGAGCGTCGAAAACCTTGTCCTCGTGAGTGACCGCGACGTCCGCGATGGTCTGCGCCCCCGTCATCAACGTCGTGACCACGCCGGGCGCATCATTGAGCGCCAGGCCCGGTGGGAGGGTCTCGCCGCGCTGCCCCGCCAGGTAACGCCACACCGTGATCTGGCCATCGCGTCGTTCCATGGCGACCAGCGGCCGATCCTTCGCGAAGCTCGACACGGAACGGGCGGCACCGTGGAGGCTGTCGGGGGTGGCGTCGTCCAACACCGCCATCGCCCCGGCAGAGGTCTCCAAGACCTGGGCTCCGAACCCGTTGAGCGCACACAGGGCCGCAAGCACCTTGCCGTTGGGAATCGGCGCGAACAGCGCGGCAATCTGCGCCGGAGCGCCGTCGAGTGCCTCCTCGGTGGTCATAGCGCCCCCTTGGTGGACGGGATCCCCTTCACCCTGGCATCGGGCGCCACCGCGGCGCGCAACGCCCGTGCGAGCGCCTTGAACTGCGCCTCCACGATGTGGTGAGGATCGCGCCCTGCCAGCACGCGCATGTGCACGCAGATGCCCGCGTGGTGGGCGATCGACTCGAGCGCGTGGGCCGTCAGCGAGCCCGCAAAGTTGCCGCCGATGAGGTGCGTGGCCTGACCGGCCGGCTCGCCCGTGTGCACAAAGTAGGGGCGTCCGGACACGTCGACGACGCACTGGGCGAGGGCCTCGTCCAGCGGCACCATGGCGTCGCCAAAGCGGCCGATGCCCGCCTTGTCTCCCAGCGCCTGCTTCAGGGCCTCGCCGATGCAGATCGCGACGTCCTCGACCGTGTGGTGGCTGTCAATGTGGACGTCGCCCGTCGCCTGGACGCGCAAGTCCATCAGGGAGTGCTTGCCCAGCGCCGTCAGCATGTGATCGTAGAACGGCACGCCGGTGCTGATCTCGGTGGCGCCGGAGCCGTCCAGGTTGAGTTCGACGAGCACGCTCGATTCGCTCGTGGAGCGCTCGACGCGTCCGGTGCGGGCGGCAGTGGTGTGTGCCGATGTGGTGCGGGTCATGCGGTGACCTCCAAGAGTGCGTTGCGGAACATTGCCATCTCGCGGGCCGTGCCGATCGAGACCCGCAGCCATCCCTCCGGACCGACCACGCGGATCAGAACGCCGCGGCGAAGCAGACCTTCGAAGACCTCCTCGCGGTTCGGGACGGGACCGAAGAGCACAAAGTTGGCATCGGTCTCGGGCACGGTGTACCCCTGAGCGCGCAACCAGTCCACCGTATCGTCCCGCTCTGCACGAATCTCGTCCACCTGCGCCTGTAGCTCACGGTGGTGCGCCAACGCCGCACGCGCGGCCGCCTGGGTGATCGAACTCAAGTGGTACGGCAGGCGCACGATGCGCAGCGCATCCACCACGTCCTTGCTCGCCGCCAAGTACCCCAAGCGACCCCCCGCCAGCGCAAACGCCTTCGACATCGTCCGCGTGACCACCAAGTGAGGCGTCTCTGGCAACAGGGTCGCCGCGCTCGGCACCCCCCTACGGCGGAACTCTGCGTACGCCTCATCCACCACCAGCACGCTGCCGCCGGGAACCTCGGCGCAGGCTGCGGCAAGCACCCTGACCTCGTCTAATCCGAGCGCCGTGCCGGTCGGGTTGTTGGGGCTGGCCACCAGCACGATCGTCGGCGCGATGTCGGCGATGGCCGCGACGGCGGCGTCCATATCGAGGCGGAAGTCGTCGCGGCGCGGCAGAGTCACGTACTCGGTGACGGTGTCGCGGCTGTATTCGGGATACATCGAATAGGTGGGAGCGAAGCTCAACACCTTGCGGCCAGGGCCCGCGAATGCCTGGTGGAGGTGAAGCATGATCTCGTTGGAGCCGTTGGCCGCCCAGATGTTGTGCGGCTCCAGGAAGTCGACGTGGCTTTCCGTCGCAAGGTAGCGGGCAAGGTCGGTGCGCAAGCCCAAGAACTCCCTGTCGGGGTAACGATTGAGGCCCTCGACAGCGTCATGCACGGACCTGGTGATCGCGTCCACCACGCTGGGCGGCGGCGCGTACGGATTCTCGTTCACGTTGAGCATGGCGGCAACGTCGAGTTGAGGGGCGCCGTAGGGCGTGAGGCCCACAAGTTCGGGGCGAAGCGGCAACGTCATGCCGAGAGTCTAGTGGCGACGCCGCGCGGCGCCGATGCGTCAATCCGTGGGGTGCAGTCGCGCGGCGATTGCCTCGCCGTGCGCCGGCAGATCCTCCGCATTCGCGAGGGCGATCACCTTGTCTCCCACCGCCGCCAAGGCATCGGCGTCGTACTCGATCACCGAGACGGCCCGCAGAAAGCTCGTGACACCCAGCCCACTCGCGAATCGGGAGGTGCCACCCGTGGGAAGGACGTGGTTGGAGCCCGCAAGATAGTCGCCCAGCGGGACCGGGCTGTGCGGGCCCACAAAGATGGCGCCCGCGTTGCGAACTCGGGCCGCCACTGCGGCGGCGTCGCGGGTGTGGATCTCGAGGTGCTCGGGGCCGTAGGCATCGGCCACCTGGATTGACTGATCCAGGCTTCCGGTCAAGATGATGGCGCTCTGGATCCCCGTGAGGGCCTCCTTCACGCGCACATCGTGCCTGGTAGCGCCAGCTATACCGGCGAGCTTCTGGTCCACCGCGTCGGCGAGCGTCGGGCTGTCTGTGATGAGCACCGAGCCGGCCATGGGGTCGTGTTCGGCCTGGCTCAAGAGGTCGTACGCGACCCACGTGGGGTCGGCCGCGTCGTCCGCGATGACGGCGATTTCCGTGGGGCCCGCCTCCGAATCGATACCCACGGTGCCGTTCACGGCGCGCTTGGCGGCCGCCACGTAGACGTTCCCCGGGCCCGTGATGACGTCCACGGGCTCACACAGGGTGCCGCCTGCCGTGGCCTCGGCCCCGTACGCGAGCATCGCGATCGCCTGCGCGCCGCCCACGGCGTACACCTCGGTCACGCCCAGCAGCGCGCACGCCGCCAGGATGGTCGGGTGCGGCGCACCGTCAAGAGCGCGTTGCGGGGGCGTGGTCACCGCGATTTCCGTGACTCCGGCGGCCTGAGCGGCCACCACATTCATCACCACGGAGCTCGGATAGACCGCGAGACCGCCGGGCACGTACAGCCCCACCCGGCTCACCGCCACCCAGCGTTGGCTGACACGAGCACCCGGGGCGAGGTCCACGCTCACGGGCGGCGGAACGGTCGCCTCATGGAAGGCGCGCACCCGCGTGATGGCCTCCTCGAGGCCCGCCCGCACGGCAGGGTCCAGGGCGCCGAGCGCCGCTTGCATCGCGGCGGGCTCGACCCGCAGCTGGGCGGGAGATCCGCCGTCAAAGCGCGCGCCGTACTCCCGCAGCGCCGCCTCTCCCCTGACACGGACGTCGGCGAGAATCGGACGCACCGTCGTCAGCGCGGCATCGATGTCGATTTCGGCGCGCGGCACCACCGCTAGCAGCTCCCGGGTGGACAGTTCCTGACCGCGTAGATCGATGCGTCTCAACACGTCCGCAAGCCTACCGGCGGCGCAGATCCCCCGCGCGGACCACGGGCCTCCCCCATAAGAGCGACGGGACGAACGCCCCGGCTACCTACGGTTGCGTAGGTTAGCCTTGGCCAAACGACGGGAGAGGCCTCATGGCGACTCAGATCGCAGCACCACCACGGGCCGACCCCACCGAGGGCCGCCCCCTACCGAGCATCATCCAAGGGGGCATGGGTGCCGCGGTATCGTCGTGGCGCCTTGCCTCACAGGTCGCCCAGGCGGGGCAACTGGGCGTCGTCTCTGGCATCGGACTGGACATGGTGCTCGCGCGTCGACTCCAGAACGGCGACAAGGGCGGCCACGTGCGCCGAGCCCTCGCCGCGTTCCCCTCACCCGCCGTGGCCGAGCGCGCCATCGACGAGTACTTCTTGCCCCACGGCCGTGACGCGGCACAGCCCTACGCGGCCGTCCCCAAGCTCGCGATCGAGCAGACACGCGAAGCGCAGGAGTTGGCGATTCTGGGCAACTTTGTCGAGGTCTGGCTGGCCAAGGAGGGCCACAGCGGCCTGGTGGGAGTGAACTACCTCGAAAAGGTGCAGATGGCCACACCCGCCGCGGCCTACGGAGCCATGCTCGCCGGCGTCGACTACGTGCTGATGGGTGCGGGCCTGCCCCGCGAGATCCCCCGGCTGCTCGGCCAACTCGTCCAGCACGCTGCGGTGGCCTTCCCGGTAGACGTCGCGGGAGCCGAGCCGGGCCGATTCTCCGTGTCTCTCGACCCCGTCGACCTGCTCGGCGCGTCGCTACCAGAGTTGACGCGACCGCGTTTTCTCGCGATCGTCTCCGCCCACGTGCTCGCCGACTACCTCGCGCGTGACGAGGCGATTCGTCCCGACGGCTTCGTGATCGAGGGCCCCCAAGCGGGCGGTCACAACGCGCCGCCCCGCGGCAAGGTTGTCCTCGACGACGCCGGCCAACCCCAGTTTGGCCCTCGCGACTACGCGGACCTGAGCAAGGTCGCCGCGATCGGCCTGCCTTTTTGGTTGGCGGGCACCTACGGCACGCCCGAGAGACTGGTCGCAGCCCAGGCCGCGGGGGCCGTGGGCGTGCAGGTGGGGACACTCTTCGCGCTCAGCACCGACTCCAACTTTGACCCCGCCATCCGCGAGCAGCTGGTCGCGCACGTCGCCGACGGCACGCTCACAGTGACCACCGACCTGCGGGCATCGCCCACGGGCTTCCCCTTCAAGGTCGCCGACCTGTCAGGCTCCCTGTCCGACGCGGACGTGGCCGCGGCCCGCCCGCGGCTATGCGACCTGGGCTTCCTGGGCATCCCCTTTGTGAAGCCCAACGGCGAGGTGGATACCCGCTGTTCCGCCGGGCCCGAACGTCCCTTTGCACGCAAGGGTGGCAAACCGGAGGACGCCGCCGGGCGCCTGTGCCTGTGCAACGCCCTCATGGCCAACGTCGGCCTGGGGCAGACCCGGGCCACCGGCTATGTCGAAAGGCCGCTGATCACGTTGGGCGCGGACCTCGAGGGCCCGCGCCGCCTTGCGCAGTTGCATCCCGACGGCTGGACCGCTCCGCAGGCGCTCGACTGGCTGCTAGCGCCGCGCACAACCGAACCCGTCCCGAGCGAGAGCTAGCTGGCCAAGCAGTTGGGGCCAAGCGCGGCCTTGAGGTCGCCGTACAGCGCCGACGACTTGGCCACGCGGAAGTCGTCCCCCAGGCGCATCGTGAGCGGCTTGTCGCCGCCCGTCAGCACCATCCGCACCTCGACGGTGCCAGGGTGTGACCGCAGGATGCCCTTGACCTCCTCGACGAGCGGAGGGGTGACGCGCCCAGCAGGCACACTGATGGCCACCGGCGCGATGTCCACCACGTTCACGTTCGGGATGCGCAGTTCGATGGCCGAGAATTGCAGGCCCCCATCGCCGCGCTCACGCGAGCGCGCCTTGATGGTCACCACCGCGTCCTCGGTGAGATCTCGCGCGTAGGTCTCATACGTCTTGGCAAAGAACGACACCTCGACCTCGCCCGTCATGTCCTCGAGCACCACGATCGCGTAGGCGTTGCCGGAGCGCGCGATGCGCCGGTCCACACGCGTGATGAGCCCCGCGAACACCACCTGCTCGCCGTCGCCCAGCCCGTGCGCTGGCGTGGCGTTGAGGATCTGGTGCGTCGCCTCGGCGCGCAGCACGTGATCCAGCCCCGACAGCGGGTGATCGGAGACGTACAGCCCGAGCATCTCGCGCTCCAGGTTGAGCAGCGTCTTCTTGTCCCATTCGGGGATGTTGGGCACCTCGACGCGCACCCCGCCGCTGAGGTCCACGTCCCCGCCGAACAGGTCGAACTGCCCCGTGGCCTCCTGGCGCTTGACGCCCACCACAGAGTCCACCGCTTGCTCGTGAATGACCGACAGCGACTTGCGCGTGTGACCGAGCGAGTCGAACGCGCCCGCCTTCACCAGCGAGTCGATGGTGCGCTTGTTGCACACCGACGCGGGCACCTTGTCAAGGAAGTCGGGGAACGATGCGTAGCGCCCCTTCGCCTCGCGCGCCTTCTGGATCTCCGCGACCACGTTGTGGCCGACGTTGCGCACGGCCGTCAGGCCAAAGCGGATGTCGTTGCCAACGGCCGAGAAGTTCGCCTTGGAGTCGTTGACGTCCGGCGGCAGCACCGTAATGCCCATGCGGCGGCATTCGGCCAGGTACAGTGCCATCTTGTCTTTGTCCGCGCCCACCGAGGTGAGCAGCGCCGCCATGAACTCCGTGGGGTAATGCGCCTTAAGATAGGCCGTCCAGAACGACAGCACTCCGTACGAGGCGGTGTGTGCCTTGTTGAAGGCGTAGTCGGCGAACGGGACCAGCGTGTCCCACAGCTTCTGGATGGCCTGGTCGGAGAAGCCGTTCTTCCGCATACCGGCGCTGAAGGGTTCGAACTCCTTCGCGAGCACCTCGGGCTTCTTCTTACCCATGGCTCGACGCAGCAGGTCTGCGGCGCCCAGCGTGTAGCCGGCGACGATCTGCGCGATGCGCTGGACCTGCTCTTGGTAGACGATCAGCCCGTAGGTGACGTCCAGCACCTCCTTGAGAGGCGCCTCGAGCTCCGGGTGGATGTAGTCGACCTTCTGGCGGCCGTTCTTGCGCTCGGCGTAGTTGGTGTGGGAGTTGGCGCCCATCGGACCCGGACGGTACAGGGCCAGCACGGCGGAGATGTCCTCGAACGAGTCCGGCTTCATCTGCCGCAGCAGCGAGCGCATGGCCACGCCGTCGAGTTGGAACACTCCCAGGGTGTCGCCGCGGCCCAGGAGGTCGAACGCCGCCTGGTCCTCAAGCGCCAGGTCCTCCAGCACCAGCGGCGCCTTGCCGTTGTCGACGATGTTGTCCAGGGCATCGTCGAGGATCGTCAGGTTGCGCAGCCCCAAGAAGTCCATCTTGACCAGGCCGAGGCCCTCGCACGTGGGGTAGTCGAACTGGGTGATGATGGCGCCGTCTTGCTCGCGGCGCATGATGGGAATGATGTCGATCAGGGGCTCGGACGACATGATGACGCCTGCCGCGTGGACCCCCCACTGGCGCTTCAGCCCCTCCAGCCCGAGCGCCATGTCCACGACCTCGCGGGCCTCGGGGTCCGCCTCGACCGCCGTGCGGAAGTCGCCACCCTCGTTGTAGCGGTCGTGGGTTTCGTCGAACACGGCGGCGAGCGACAGGTCGCGGCCCTGCTGCGGGTCNNCCGTAGGTGACGATCTGGGCGACCTTGTCCTCGCCGTACTTGTCCGTCACATAGCGGATCACCTCGCCGCGACGACGCTCGTCGAAGTCGATATCGAAGTCGGGCTTGGACTCGCGTTCCGGGTTGAGGAAGCGCTCGAAGTAGAGCTGATGCTGGATGGGGTCGAGGTCGGTGATCCGCATCGCGTACGCCGCCATGGAACCGGCGCCGGAACCGCGGCCGGGGCCCACCCGAATCCTGTTGTCCTTGGCCCACTTCACAAAGTCGGCAACCACCAGGAAGTACCCCGGGTAGCCCTTGTCGGCGATGACCTCGATCTCGAAGTTGGCGCGCTCCTGGACGTGCGCGGGGATCTGCTCGCCAAAGCGGTCGTGGAGGCCGCGCTGGACCTCCTTGACGAACCAGGAGTGCTCGTCCTCGCCCGCGGGCACGTCGTAGCGCGGCATGTAGTCGGCGGAGGTGTTGAACGCCACCTCGCACTGTTCCGCGATCGCCAGCGTGTTGGTGAGGGCCTCGGGGTGCCTATCGCCCCACAAGTCCCACATTTCCTCGGCGGTCTTGACGTAGTAGCCGTCCCCGTTGAACGCGAAGCGCTTGCCGCCCTGATCGTAGGTCGGCTCGTCGAGGGTGGAGCCGGACTGAATGCACAGCAGCGCCTCGTGCGTCTTGGCGTCGTCCTTGGACGAATAATGCAGATCGTTGGTGGCCACCAGCGGCGCCCCGAGGTCCTTCGACAGGCGCACCAGATCCTCGTAGACCCGCGTCTCGATGTCGAGGCCGTGGTCCATGAGCTCCACGTAGTAGTTCTCGCGACCGAAGATCTCCTGGAACTCGCCGGCCGCCCGGCGGGCCTCCTCGTACTGGCCGAGGCGCAGGCGGGTCTGGATCTCGCCCGACGGGCAGCCCGTGGTGGCGATGAGTCCGGTGGAGTAGCGCTCGAGCAGCTCGCGGTCGGCACGGGGCTTGTAGTAGTAACCCTCCATGCTCGACAACGACGAGAGCCGGAACAGGTTGTGCATGCCCTCGGTGGTGCTGGCGAGCATCGTCATGTGCGTGTACGCGCCACCACCGGCGACGTCGTTGCCGCCCTCCTCGGCGGCACCGCCCTTGCCCCAGCGGACCTTCTTGCGCTCGCTGCGGTGGGTGCCGGGCGTAAGGTAGGCCTCGAGTCCGATGATCGGCTTGATGCCGTGCTGCTTGGCCTTGGACCAGAAGTCATAGGCCCCGTGCACGTTGCCGTGGTCGGTCATCGCGATCGCCGGCATCCCCAGCTCGGCCGTGCGGCTGAACAACCCGTCGAGCAGCGAGGCGCCGTCGAGCATCGAGTACTCGGTGTGGACGTGNNGACCAACAGCGTACGTCAGCGCTCCGACGGAACCTCGACGACGCGCGTGGGCGCCCCTGGGCGGTGAGTGAGCAACCCTTCAGGGGTGCTGAAAGGTTGCTGGCTGACCGCTCTGGTGGGACGGCGGTGCCTAGTTCACCGGTCGGAGTGGGCCAGCGTGGACTTGACCCCCGGTCGCGCGAATCATGTCGGACATGCCCCGATCATGTCGGCGATGTCGGACACTTTCATCGACCGAAGGTGGAACATTTCCGGTCCGGCACGTCTCTGAGGAGCGGTAGCGGATCCAGCAAGGGGGCACGATGTCGGAGCAGGCAGTCATGTGGGCGGGGCCGATCGGGCCCGATGCCATCTCGATCCCGGGCGAGTCCCAGCGCCTGCGCAGTGCCGCTGACGGCCTGGAGCGCCTGTGCGAGCAGCTGGAGTCCGTCGCTCAGCAGCTCAAGGACGCCGACGCCGACGAGGGCCGCCGCGGGCGCACGGTGCGCTCGTTGTCCCGCATCGCCCAGCAGACCGGCCGGGTCCTGACCTCCGACGTCGAACGCCTTCGCCAGGTGCACGGCGCGGTGACTCAGGAGGCCGACCTGCTCGACGAGGCG
>DGBM01000328.1 GCA_002384765.1 Demequinaceae bacterium UBA4004 | reverse complement strand
AGCCATGACGAGGTGGTCCACGGCAAGGGCTCCCTGTACTCCCGCATGCCGGGTGATCACTGGCAGAAGATTGCGGGGTTGCGCTCCCTGCTTGCCTATCAGTGGTCGCACCCTGGCAAGAAGCTCCTGTTCATGGGCGACGAATTTGGCCAGGCCGCCGAGTGGTCCGAGGGCCGCTCGCTCGACTGGTGGCACACCGAAGACCCCCTCCACGATGGCCTCCGGCGGCTCGTCGGCGATCTCAACGCCCTGTACCGCGCGCAGCCGGCGCTGTGGCAACAGGATGACGATGCCTCGGCGTTCCGGTGGATCGATGCCGACGATGCGGCGCACAACGCGATCTCGTTCGTGCGCTATGCCAAGGACGGGCCACCCGTGGTTGTCGCGGTGAACTTTGCGGGCGTGCCGCACGAGAACTACACGCTCGCGTTCCCGCACGCCGGAACGTGGAAAGAGGTCCTCAACACCGATGCGGAAACCTACGGCGGATCAGGAGTGGGCAACCTCGGCCAGGTCGAAGCGGCCCAGCAACCTCACCACGGCTACGAAGCCTCCACGACCGTGCGGCTCCCCCCGCTCGGCGCGGTGTTCTTCACGCCTGCGGCCACGTAGGCACATCCGCTAGTACAGGGCGCTGGCGAGTCTCTGGCGTGCGGCGTTGACGCGCGGGTCCGTGGGACCTACCACGTCAAACAATTCGATCAGACGCGCGCGCACGCCCTCACGCTCGGGCCCGGCGGTGGCGCGTACCACATCGATCAACCGATCAAAGGCGTCGTCGACCATGCCTCCGAGCACGTCCAGATCCGCGACCGCCAGCTGAACGTCCACATCGTCCGGCGCGTCCGCGGCCGCCTGACGCACCACCACGGCGTCCGCGGAGCCGCTACGCGCGATCAGGGAGACCTGGGCCCGTCCCGCGCGCGCTTCCGCGTCCTTGGGGTTCTCCTTGAGGGCCTGGTCATATGCCGCGATCGCGGCGGCGTAGTCCTCCCGCTCGATGGCGTCGAACGCCTCTTGGTGCAATGGGGGTAGCGGCTTCTCCTCAGGCTCGGCCTTCGCGGTGGGAGCGGCGACCTCACCCGAATCGCGCACGTCCATACCCGCCTGGCGGGCGACCTCGGCGACTTGTGCGAACACATCGGTGAGTTGCTGATCGTCAGGCGTGCCCTGGAACAGCGGCACCGGGCGGCCCGCCATCAGCGCAAGCATCGCCGGGACCGCTTGAAGTTGGAACGCCTCCGCCAAGCCAGGCTCTGCGTCCACGTCGACGACCACGAGTCCCACGGAGTCGCCGTAGCGCGCCAAGTGCGCGACGACGCGTTCGCGCAACTCATCGCATTGCGGCGCGGCGGCAGAGCACAACAGGACGTAGATGGGTCGTCGGCTCGACTCCTGCAGGTACTCGCCCGCGTTAGCCTCGGTCATAGCCGCCGGGCCGCCGGCCGAGCCGCCGTGCTGTTGTCCTTGCTGAGGCTTCGCCGCGAGCGCCGCGAGGTCGACGACACCGCTGAACGGGGGTAGCGAGGTCATGGTGTCCTTTCTTGGTGTGAGGTCACGGAGTGATCGATACGAGATGGTGCTCGGCCGCGACCACCCCGGGCAATGGACTCTGGCCCGGAGGGGGTACCGAGAGCACCACGAAGTCCCGGTAGTTGTAGGTAACCTTGTCTGTCGCGTCGCCCTGCAACAACGGAGCATCCCGCGCCGACAGAGTCAGCGTGGCGTCCTTCACGGAGAAGGACGACGCAATGTCGATGGGCGCGAAGATCAACGCGCCGCCGTCCGAGGTGGCCAGCACAAAGGTGGCCGCGAAGACGGGCTGAACCGTGTCAACGTACGCGCCACCAGTACTCGACGCGGCGTCCGCGAGCACCGCCCGGGCGCTGAACAGCTGCTTGGCGTAGGTGTCTTCGGTGAAGTTTGCCGCGAGGTCACTGTCGGCGCCCTGCCGCAGGTACTCGACGTAGTCCTCCAACGCCTTGCGAGGAGACGGATCAATCCCGTCCTCGCCCAGGGGCAACTCCTCTGCGCCGTCGACCTCGCCGGGCATAGCGGGCAGCACGGCGCCCGGGATCATGTGAGCCCACGCGACGAGGCGGTAGGGCTTGTCGACCGACTCCTGTACCCACAGGTAGACGACGGGCGTGAGGTCGTCGGCAGGCGGCTCAGAGACAGCCGCAAGCATCCGCGGCCATGTTTGGGACCGCGACACATAGACGCCCTGCATGTGTGACGGCAGGTCCGACACCTGCTCGTCCGCGACGTTGCTCGCCACGGTGTACTCGGCGCTCCGCACCAGCGCCGCGTTGCCTGCCACACGCGACGCAAACAACTCGGGGTTTCTGGCCGCATCGGCCGCCGTCAGCTCGGCGAACGTCGCATCGATCACGGCGTCCGCCTGAGTGTCGATCAGCGCGGCTTCGGCCTGCAACGAAGGGGTGACGGTCGCCTGCGGCGGCGTGGATGCGCAACCGGCGAGCAGGAGCGCCGTGGCGGTTGCGGCGACAACAGTGCGCCTCATGATTCGTCTCCCTTCTGCTCAAGGTCAACGTCGGGAAGCGTCGAGCCGGCCAATCGCCGTTCACGACGCGAACCGGCCTTCGGGTCCTCTCCCGTGGCGATGCGCGACCGCTTGGTGGTCCACGCCTCGACGCGCTCCTGGAGAGGGCGGACATCGACGATGGCGGACAGCACGGCGAGCAGGCCCAGCACGGCGAGCGCGATGCCGATCCAGATGAGGGGGCTGATCCACGCGTCGTTGACTTGCCTGTCGGCACTGACCTCGATGGTGCCAAGGTCGGCGCCGTCCGTGGAGTTCACGACGAGGTACTCGCCGGGCGAGATTGCGGCGACCGCGAGCGACACTCGGCCCTCTCCCGTCCAGGTATGCCGCCAGATGTCGCCGGAACCGTAGTCGACGGACTCCTCCCCTGGGACGGCTTCGGCTGGGTCCGGACTGGGTGATGGGGTCGCCGCGGCTGCGGGCGCGGCGTCGGCCGTGCCCCCGGGCGACGGCGTAGCGGCGTCAGCGACAATGCGCGAGGCGGTACGGGTGGTGAATTCTTCCCACGATGCGTAGCCGGTGATATAGGTGGCGGAGTGGTGAACGAGCCATGCCTCGGCGTCGACCGGGCGTGCCGTGTGCGCGTCCACGCCACCATCGGCGGTCACGGCGAGCCTGTGCAACTCTGGCAGCGCCAAGACCTCGGGACCGAGAACCACGACTGGCGTGGCGAGGGTCGCCTCGGTCACCACGGCGTGTGCGGGCCTTGCGGCCTGGGCGATGAGCCCGGAAATCAACATCAGGAGCCCCAGGGCTCCCGCGATGATCGCTGTAGTGCGAAGCGTCACGTCTTTTCCTCCTGGTTCCGGCGTACAGTCTAGGAGACAACGTACAAGTACCCCCAGGTGTGGCTTTGTCTTGCCCCCGGCCCGCGACTAATGTGGTGTGACGCTGGGCCCTGCAACGAGGAGAACCGATGGCCGACGAGACTCTGCCCTTCCCTGTCGCCATGCGCGGCTACGACCGCGATGCAGTCGCGGCGCACGTCAAGCGACTCGAAGAGTCTCTCGCACAGGCGCAGGGCACTGCTCAACAGGCGCGACAGGATGCAGAGCAGGCGCAACGCGCCCTGGAAGACGCTCAGCGCGACCTCACCGAGAAGGAGCAGCCCACCTACAAGGGTCTGGGAGCCCGAGTCGAGCACCTGTTGCGTTCGGCCGAAGAGCAGTCGGCCGATGTGATCAATCGCGCCAACACGCATGCCCAGGACACGATTGCCCGGGCGAATGTCGCGGCGCAGCAGTTGCGCGCCCGTGCGGACAACGAGGTGTCGGAGATCCTCGCACAGAGCCGACGCGAGGCGGACGAGATCAGGGCCGCGTCCGAGAGCGCAGCCCAGGCCGCGCGGGAGGCCGCGGAACGCCAGGCAGCCGAGACCGTCGCCAAGGCCCAGCGTGAGGCAGACCGCATCGCTTCCGTCATTGATACGGAGATCGAGGAGAAGCGGACCGGCTCCGAGCGCGAGGTGCACGCGCTTCGCGCGACCGCCGAACGCGAGGTCACGGAACTCAAGGTGTCGAGCCAACGTGAGGCGGTCGAGATGGTCGACGCCGCGCGGGGAGAGGCCGAATCCCTGGTGAGCGCCGCCCATGCCGAGTCGCAACGGTTGCGCGATGAGGCTGAGCAGATTCTTGCCGCCGCGCGCGAGGAGGTTGATCGCCTCGCCGTCGAGGGCGCCGACAAGGTGGCGGCCGCGGAGTCCGAGGCGCAGACCACGCTGGAACGCGCCAACGACGAGGCCACCACGCTCCAACGCGAGGCCGCGTCGATCCGAGCAGAGGCCGATAAGCATGCCGCCTCGGCGCTTGCCGCGGGTCGCCGCGAGGCCGCGCAGATCATGTCGTCCGTCCAGGCGGACACCGAGAATCTGAAGGCCGAGGCGTCGCAGTACCACGCCGCGACCACGGCCGCGGCCGACGACTACGACGCCGCGAAGCGTGCCGAAGCCGACGACTACGACGCCGCCGTGCGTGCGCAGGCCGACGACTACGACGCCGCGAAGCGTGCCGAGGCCGACAAGTACGANNCCGAGAAGATCGCGGCGGCGGAACGGAACTTCGCCGCGAAGGTGGGCGAGGCCGACCAGTATCACGGGTCGAAGTTGGTCGAGGCCGACCAGTATCACGCCACCACTACGGCCGACGCGGACAAGTACGACGCCGATCTCAGGGCCGCCGCGGAGCACTACGACGTGCAGACGCGCCAGCGCGCCGACAACGACACTGCTGACATTCGCAAGCGTGCGGATTCCGACACCAAGAAGCTGCGGGCCCAGGCCGCGGCGGAGGTCAAGGCCTTGCGTGACGAGGCCGCGGCAGAGGCCGAAGGGCTGCTGAGCGAAGCACGTGCCCAAGCCAAGAGCATGGTCGACGCCGCCGCGACCGAGGCCCAGCAGTTGCGCGCTGAGGGCCACGGCGACGCGGAGTCGGCCAAGGAGGAGGCCCGTCGCATACGCGAGGACCTGCAGATCGAGGTCGCGCAGCGCAGGGAGGCCGCAGAAGCCTCCCTCACCGAGCGCCACAATGCCGCAAAGGCCGAGTCGGAGGCCATGGTCGCGGACGCACGAAAGCGCGCCGACGAGGCCGAGGCCCGGCTTGCGGACGCGCTCGAACGTGCGGAGCAGGCCCGCAGGGACGCGGAGGAGCACGCTCGCACCCTGTTGAGCAACGCACGCCACAATGCGGACGACATCGTCTCGCAGTCGCGGGAGCACGCGGAGACCATCATCTCCGAAGCCGTCACGGACGCGGAGCGGGAGCGCTCGCTTGCGTCCAAGGAGGTGGAGGAGCTCAACCACCAGCGCGAGTCGATCACCACCTATCTGGATGACCTGCGTTCGCTGCTGTCCTCGGATCCCGTGAACAACCTTGCCGCCGCCTCAAAGTTGGTCGACCAGCAAGCCGCCGCCGAGGCGGCAGACGGATCGGAAGACGGCCCCGGCCAAGAGAACTGACATGCACGCCGATCGCGGCCAGGACGCTTTCGCACATGCGGCGCGCCTGGATCGGCAGCGCCAGGCGGAGAGCGCCCGGGCCACGGCGATGGTGAGGGCGTTCGCCAAGCAGGCGAAGGACGCGGGAATTGAGCCCGAACGGCTGCGGGCCCGTCCGTACTCGGGCAAGGCCCTTCTCAAGACCGACGTGCTGGGCTGGTACATCAACCGCGCCTGCAGCGTGGGTGTGAGCGTCGACGGCGATTTCTACGTGCT
>DGBM01000157.1 GCA_002384765.1 Demequinaceae bacterium UBA4004 | reverse complement strand
CGGGTGGGTTCACGTCAACCCCATCCCGTTGAATCCCACCCCGGGAAGCAAGTGGACGGCATCCGACCCGCAGGTCGAGCAGGCTTTTGTCGACACGCTCGCCGGTCACGGGATACCGGTCACAATCCGCGATACTCGTGGCAGCGACATCGATGGTGCATGCGGCCAATTGGCCATCAAGGAGGANNCCACCTCGTTCAGGTGGATGAGTTTTTCGACCGGGCGCGCGCTGCATACGAGCGGCCGATGCTCGACGATGGCGGCTTGTCTGCGCTTGACGTGCGTCGGGCCGCGTTCGACATCACGCGCGGCGGCTACCAGACCGCCCCCGTGGATGCCGCGCTCGATCGACTCGAGATCGCGTTCGCCACGCGTGCACGCGAGCAATACGTCCGCGCACACGGTCATGACGCGTGGATGAACCAGCTCGCGGAGCGGGCCCAGGTGCTCTACCCCCGACTGCGCCGGCCCAGGGGTCAACGCTTCCGCCCTCCCGTCAAGTCTCGCGAGGGCTACGACGCCAGTGAGGTCGACGCTCTGATGGAGCGACTCATTGCCTTCTT
Organism: Demequinaceae bacterium UBA4004; assembly: GCA_002384765.1. The sequence goes on along the minus strand of DGBM01000157.1, from coordinate 2,873 downwards.
TGACACGGGCGAGTCCCTCACGCCTGAAGACATCCGCCACGCCACTTTCACCCGGCGTGGAAAGCGTGGCGCGTACGACGAACGCACCGTCGACGCCTTTCTTGCTCGCGCGGTGGACATCCTGATGGGCGCCCAGTGACGCGTCGCACTGTCGCATTGCTGGGATCCACGGGTTCCATCGGCACACAGGCGCTGGACGTGATCGCGCGCAACCCCGACCTCTTTCAGGTCACTGCGCTTGCCGCCGGTGGCAGCGATCCGGCCGCGATCGCCGCCCAGGCCGCGGCCACGCGTCCGGCAGTCGTCGCGGTCGCGAACGCCGCGGCCGTCCCGGACGTGCGCGCCGCCTTGACTGTCGCGGGGGTCGCCGGAGTCGAGGTGACGGGGGGCGCCCAGGCGGTAGTGGATGTTGCGGCATCGGGCGCGGATGTGGTGCTCAACGGAATGACCGGTTCGGTGGGCCTGCGGCCCACCTTGGCCGCCCTTGCCGCGGGCTCGACGCTCGCGCTCGCCAACAAGGAGTCTCTTGTGGCCGGCGGCGCGCTCGTCAAGGCCGCGCTGAGGCGAGCCGATCAGATCGTGCCGGTCGATTCTGAGCACTCCGCGCTTGCCCAGGCCTTGAGAAGTGGCGCCCGTGGCGAGGTGAAGCGACTGGTGCTCACCGCGTCGGGCGGCGCCTTCCGCGGCCGCACCAGGGACGAACTTGCCCACGTGACCGTGGAGCAGGCACTCAAGCACCCCAACTGGGATATGGGCCCCGTGGTGACCATCAACNNGATCGTGCACTCCATGGTCGAGTTTGTGGACGGCTCCACCATCGCTCAGGCCTCGCCTCCCGACATGCGCCTCCCGATCGCGCTCGGGATGGGTTGGCCGGATCGGGTGGCGGACGCCGTGCCGGGACTTGACTGGTCGCGGGCATCCGCATGGCAGTTTGAGCCTTTGGACGACGACGCCTTCCCCGCGATCGCCCTGGCCCGGGACGCTGCGGCGGCGTCGGACCTCCACCCCGCCGTCTTCAACGCGGCAAACGAGCAGTGCGTGGCGGCGTTCGTCGCGGGAGCGTTGCCCTTCTTGAGCATCGTCGACACGGTGCGTGCCGTGGTCGAGGCGTACAGCGCCCCCGCAGACGTCACCCTGGAGGCGGTGGACGCAGCCGAGGCGTGGGCGCGGGCGCGAGCCGACGCCCTGATTTCCGCCCGCTGACGCCCCCGCGCGGGCTTACAGTGGTGCCATGCTCCAGGTCCTCTTCATCGTCGTCTTCGCGATCGGTCTCATGGCGTCCATCGCCCTGCACGAGTTGGGGCACCTGATTCCGGCCAAGCGCTTCGGCGTCAAGGTGAGCGAGTACTTTGTGGGCTTCGGCTCGACGCTGTGGTCGCGCACGCGCGGCGAGACCACGTATGGCATCAAGGCGTTCCCGCTGGGCGGCTACGTGCGGCTGGTGGGCATGGTGCCCCCTGGCGACGTGGTCAAGCCCGTCACGGTGCGCGGCTGGCGGCGCGATCTGATCGACGATGCCAGGGCCGCCTCCGAGTTGGAGATCGGCCCCGACCGCGACCGGGCCTTCTATCGCCTGTCGTGGTGGAAGAAGGCGATCGTGATGACGGGCGGTCCCTTTGTCAATCTGGTCCTCGCGGCGCTCCTGTTTACGGTGGTGTTCTCGGGGATCGGGACCTACGCCCAGACGCTCACGGTGCGCGACACGGTGGCGTGTGTACCCGCGGACATCACGGCCGACTGTGCGTCGGGCGACCCCGTCTCGCCCGCCGTTGCAGCGGGCCTCCAGGCGGGAGACACGTTCGTGTCCGTTGATGGCATCACGGTGACGTCGTGGGCGAACATCGCCGATTACGTGTCGCAGCGCCCGGGCGAGACCCTGGACATGACGGTCATGCGGGACGGCGCACTGGTGGACATCACGCTCACCGCCGCCGCACGCCAGCAGGAGGCCGCGGACGGATCGGGCGCGACCGAGACGGTCGGATACATGGGGGTCTTCTCGCAGGTCGAGCGCGCCCGACAGCCGCTGGCGACCGGTCTTGACGTCACGGGGCAGTACATCGGGCAGACGGTCACCGTCATCACCCAACTGCCGCAGCAGTTGTGGCACGTGTCGCGCGCGGCGCTCGGCCTGGAGGACCGTTCTCAGAATTCCGTGATGGGCCTGGTGGGCGTGGGTCGCGTCGCCGCTGAGGTGGGCGCGAACGATGCTGCCGGGGTAACGGTGGTGGACAAGGTTGCGCAGATGCTGTTGCTGCTGGGGGGCCTCAACCTCGCGTTGTTCGTGTTCAACATGATCCCCTTGGTACCGCTCGACGGCGGCCACATCGCTTCCGCGTTCTGGCAGGCCATCAAGAACCGGTGGGCGCAGGCCCGACACCTCGCTCGCCCGGCGCCCGTCGATGTGGCGCGGATGATGCCGCTCGCGTACTCGGTGTTCGGCGTGCTGATCCTCATGAGCCTGGTCTTGGTGGTGGCCGACATCGTTGCGCCGGTGCGCCTCGCCTAGCTCGTGCGCTGCGGGAAAACGTGCGCACCTGGAATGAACCGACGCACAGGTTTGTGATACTAGAACTATGACATCCATCGGACTCGGAATGCCGGCTATGCCCGCGCCCACGCTCGCGCCACGCCGCAAGACCCGCAAGATCAAGGTGGGCGACCTTTACGTGGGCGGCGACGCACCCGTGAGCGTCCAGACGATGACCACCACCAAGACGGAGGACATCAACGCCACCCTGCAGCAGATTGCGGAACTCACGGCCGCCGGCTGCGACATCGTGCGCGTTGCGTGTCCCACCCAGGACGACGCCGACGCCTTGCCCGTGATCGCGAAGAAGTCCAACATCCCGGTGATCGCCGACATCCAC
>DGBM01000318.1 GCA_002384765.1 Demequinaceae bacterium UBA4004 | reverse complement strand
GGACGTGGGGGCGGTACCGCGTCCGCGGTGGGGCTTCTTGGCGCCGACGGCGCGTGCCTTCTTCTCGGCGGGTGTCCAGCGGGCCTTCTTGGGCGCACTGGAGGCGGGCTTCTTGGACATACGTGTTCAACTCTCTTGACTCGAGCAGACTTCGTCTCGAGCCGTGAGTCGAACCACGACCATGCAGACGAGCCTCAGGCGCGCCTGGCGCCCAGTGGACCGGGTGGCATCAGTGCCCCGGTGGAATTGGTCCGCTCCGCGTTGTTCGGGTCGCACCGGTGGTGCGAGCTGCCTTTGTCGTCATCCCGCCGGCCGAGCCGAACCGCGCCACGGCGGTCCACTCGTCCAAGGTTCCGGAATGCTCGGAGACGGACCGCACGATTCTATCAGCGCCGCGAGTGCCCCCTGACCACCAAAGCCAGGGCCGCCAGCGCGACCCCCGCAACGTCAGCGACGACGTCCCACGGGTCGCCGGACCGCCCGGTCAGGAAGAGATGCTGAGAAAGCTCGCTGACGAGGCTGTGGACGGCGAAACCAAGCACCACCCACCGGGGTCGCGCGACGAGTCGGCCCACGAGATAGGTCGGCACGGCGAACAGGAGCACGTGGACCGCCTTGTCCGTCCCCGAGACCGGGCCGGCTACGGTCACGACCGGCCAGTACAGGGCACCGAGATGGGCAAGGAGTGCCACCACGGCTGCTGCCGTCCACCACCGCCTCGCACCGCCGTCCATGTCGCCCGCAGTCTAGGTCGCCTCTCGGTGGCCGCAGCGAGCGCAGGCGTGACGAACCGGCCGGGCAGAGCAGGGCGGTGCGGCTAGGTTGGGTTCATGGCCAAGCGAACGGTGAGCGTGACCGGAACCGGCACGGCGTCTGCTGCCCCCGACGTGGTCCGACTCGACCTCCGGATCGGTCAGGATGCTGCCGACGTCGCGGCCGCGCTGACCGGCGCTTCCCGGGGCATCGCCGCGGTGGGGAGTGTCGTGCGAGCCAGCGGGGTGGCCGACCCTGACATCCGGACGCTGGACGCGTCGGTGGGACAGCGCTTCGACCAGACCGGATCTCCCGTGGGGTTCACCGCCCAGCAGCGCCTTCGCGTCACGGTCCGTCGGCTCGACTCCGTCGGAGACATCCTCGAAGCGGCAGCCGGCGCAGTCGGGAACGCCCTCCTCGTCGACCAGGTCGTCCTGGACGTGTCGGACCGGTCGAGTTGCCTGTCGGATGCCCGCGACGCCGCCTTCGCGGACGCCCGCAGGAAGGCGGAGCAGTACGCCGGGCTGTCCGCCGCGCGGCTCGGAAGGGTCCTCAGCGTGTCCGAGGGCGGCGCCACGCCCTTCCCGGGATCCCGCGGCATGGCCTTCGCCGCCCGCGAGATGGCCGCCGGCATGCCCGTCGAAGGGGGCGACCTGGACATCACGGCGACCGTGACGGTCACCTGGGAGCTCCAGCCCGCCGAGGCCCCTCGAGAGCCGGCTGCCCAGACCCGCGAGTGAGCGAGACGATCCAAGCGGCCGGAATGAAGTCAGGAACCGATCCGTTGGGAGAGACATGGCTACGACAGACCTGACCGGACAGACGTTCGAGCGCACGGTGCTCGACCACGACATCGTCCTCGTGGACTTCTGGGCGGCGTGGTGCGGCCCCTGCCGGCAGTTCGCGCCGGTCTATGACGCGGCGTCGCAGGAGAGCGGCAACGAGGGGATCGTCTTCGGGAAGGTCGACACCGAGGCGGAGCCGGCACTCGCGGGAGCTGCCAACATCACCTCGATCCCGACGCTGATGGCCTTCAAGGAAGGTGTCCTCGTGTTCTCCCAGCCGGGCGCCCTTCCGCAGTCCGCCCTCCAGAGCGTCATCGAGCAGGTCAAGGCGCTCGACATGGGCCCGATCAAGGAAGAGATCGCCAAGGAGGCGGCCGCCAAGGGCGCATCCCAGGACTGACGAGCGAAGATCCGTCAGCGTCGGGTCCCCGGCTGAGGTGCCGCGCGGGGAACGAACCGCCGCCACTCCGCACGTCGCCACAGCGCCGCACGAGTGCCGAGCTCCTCGCGGTGGGTGGGGTGGCGGAAGTAGTACTCGAGGGTGAGCCACAGCCGCACCGCGTCCGAGTCGAGCACGTCCGCGTCGATGACCGGGCGCACCAGGTGCCCGTGTCCGTCGAGGGCGACGAGACCGGGGCCGTGGACCTCGATCCGGCGGTGCACTCCGTCTCTCAGGGTCGGCACGAGCTGCAGCGTCTGGTCCCACTGTGCGGAGAAGCTCCGGCGCCCGTGCTGGAGATGCAGCCCGTCGACGCCGACCGTCAGGTCGTGGCGCCGTGGCGGGCGGGAGACGTAGAGCCCGGTTCCCACCATGAGGAAGCCGAGCGGCAGCGTCAGCCCCCAGGGCACCTCGAGTGCCCCGATCACCACGTCGCGCGCCACCCGGTCCGAGCGCATCAGCTCGAAGTGGACAAGCAGGACGATGCCCCAGAGGACCAGCCCGAGCGGCAGGAGCCCGACGGTCGCGCGGGCCCGGAAGGTGATGGTCCGCCCCACCGGGTCGTGGAGCGGCCGTCGGGGCACGTGCCAGGGCGAGGCCACCGAGGCGACCATGGTCAGCGCGACGAGGTGGCTGACCGCGAGCCACTGCCCGAGGGTCGGGTCGTCGAGCACCCTCGGCACCAGGAACGCGAGCGCCACGAGCGGAGCGAGGGGCAGCAGGAGCAAGGGATGGAACGTGAACCGCCGACGCGGCCGCCACGGCCGGGGAGTCAGGTCCGGGTCGCGCAGCACACGCCCCAGCCTAAGCGCCAGGGCACGGGCGTCCGGGCCCGAGCCCGGCGGCATACGACAGGCGCAAGGGCACCCACCTGAGCGGGTGCCCTTGCGTCGTGACTGCAACAGCGTGACGTAGCCACCACGGAGTGGTGGAGGTGGCGGGAATTGA
>DGBM01000203.1 GCA_002384765.1 Demequinaceae bacterium UBA4004 | reverse complement strand
GCGGATGCGGGCGGTTACCTCCGGGTCGTGTCGTCGCCGGTCGACCTGGCGATCGCTGGCGACGTGCCGGAGGACCCCTTCGGCCAGTACCTGCCCAAGCCGGTGGAGCCGATCGACACACCCGATGACCTCCTCACTCCCGCCGATGCGCGGGACGGTTTCGCCGCACACGTGACCTCAACGCCGTGGGCCATGGAGGCGGGCTCGCAGCGGGTTCTCAAGGTCAACGACTCGGCGGAACAGGCTGATGAGACGTCGTGGGCGCGAAACTACTTTGGTTGTGCGTGGGACGCCACCATGAATGCGTCGTTCCCTGCGACGAGCGCGACCTGGGACCTGCTGGATGTGACCGCCACGTTGCCACGCAACATCGATGTCTCGTATGGCTGGGTGGTGGAGGACAACCCCACCGTCGAGCTGAAGGTGACCAATGTCTCCGGCCACACGTTGCCGGGCTATTGGGGCTCCGACCCCAACACGACCCTGATGCTGGTGCGCGGCGGCACGGTGGTCGCGGAGGGATACCCGGTGCCTGCGCGGCGTGACTCCGGCGTGCTCCTTGAGTCCGGCGTGCTCCGTGACTCCGGCATGATCGCGGCCGAACAGGACAGCATGCTGAACCCGGGCGAAGGTCTCGGTGGAACCTACCTGTGGCGCGACGTGAACGGTTGCTCCACGGGAACCAAGATCGCGGACGTCTCGCCCGGCACATACACGGTGCTCAATGTCCAGTCGATCTACGTTGACTCCGGCCAGGTGTACTACGAAACCTACGTCGAGGAAGGCGTCGCTGACCCGGCCCTTGGCGCTCCTACCATGCAGAAAGATGCCGCCACCGGCGGCGGAGTCGACTCGTCCGGATCCGCGCGCGGTGCGATTGCACCCGTGCCTGCGCCCGGACCCGCACCAGCCCCCGGGGACTACGACTGGATCGAACTCCAGGTGTGGACATCGCTCGGGACCATCACGGTGAGCTCATAACCGTTCCCTCACCGTGCGGCGGCACGGCCGACGACCCCCGCGTCGGCCGTGCCGCCCCTCTTCTTGCCGACTTCCTGCCAGCCTTGAGCCGGCTTTGAGCCGACTTTGTGCCCACACGACGTGTCGAATACATCACATTTTGACCGAATCGTCGGCTATATTCCCGCGTTGGAGTCTCACAACTGGCAGCCGCTCGGCGTACTCTGGGACCAGCCCGGCGGCGGCCCAGATCCCTCAGCCTGAGTCGTCGTCGGGTCTCCTTATGCCCGGCACCTCAACCCCACGCAGAGCCCGCGCGCGCGCGTGCAGTCGCTGCGGTGGGCCATCCCGGGATGGTCACCCTCACGGCCACCACCACCGACGAGCCCGCACCCCTCACGCACCCCGTCAGCGTGGCCGCGTTGCGGCCGGACACATCCTTGGCCACGCGGCATGCGCTCGTGAGAGAGGAGGCCGGGCTCACCCCCTCTGCGCGAAGATCACGGTCCTGGCCGGCCGCCGCAAGAGCCGCGAGGTCGGCGGCTCCGCTCGCTCGGGCGTCCGCGATGAGACCCGCCCCCACCTGAGCAAGCGCCGCGGCGATCACCATCATCACGGCGATCACCCCCACCACGAGGGGAGTAGCCGAGCCACGCTCGAGACGCGCTTGGCCCACCCAGCGGGCGTGAGGCTTCCGGGCCACCATCCGCACGGGCGTCATGGAGTGGACCGTGCGGTCGCACAGCGCTCATAGGCGGGCCATGGAGCCCTGCGGCCACCCACGCACGCGGTGACGTAGTCCGCAGTGCGAGACAGCGTCACGCGACCGTTCCCCGACACGCGCTGCCCCACTGCGACGGCGCGTGCATCCGACTCGACGATCGCGGCGCGCGCCGCCTCGCTCGCGCCGCGTTGAGCCGTCTGCACGTCGAGCGTCCACGCCATCGCACTGAGAGCGAGAGCCAGCACGAGCACCACGCTGGGCAATCCGAGCGCAAACTCGACCGTCACGGAGCCGCGGTCCGTTCCAGGCGCATGCGGGTGGCGCGCCGCGTGCCTAGCCACCGGCGAGCGCGCCGCTCACCAGGGACCCAAGGGCGGACCGTACTTCCGGCGATTTGATGATGGCGATGAGCACGGCTGCGAAGGCGGCGGCCGCCACCGTGACCAGCGCGTACTCGACGGTGGCCATGCCATCCTCCCTGCGCGCATCCAGTCTGGTCATCCAGCGAGTGATCATGGGTGTCTCCCTTCGTGGGCGGGGCGTGCGCCCCGCGATGATGACCCGGCGTCCGCCGGGCACGTCTTAGCCCGGTGCCGCGATCACGGCACCGGCCCCGTTGCGCCGCCCATCACCGAGCCCGCCAGGGCGACCAGCAGCGGCACGATGCCCGTGAGGACGAACGCGGGCATCAGGCACAGGGCGAGGGGCAAGGCAATGCGCACGCCCAGCTCTGCGGCGGCGCTCTCACCCGCCGCGCTGGCCGTGTCGAGCAGCGCCTCGTTCAGCGCTGCCAAGGAGTCCACGGGGCTCGCTCCCCGGTGCCATGCCGGCGCGAGCGCACGTGCCAGCGCCTCAAAGCGAGAGGGCGTCACGTCCCATGCGGCCTCCCAGGACACGCCGACGCCGAGGGCCGCGGCCACCGCGCACAGGGCCTGCGCATCCCCACCGCACGCGCGGCCGACGTGATCGAGCGCGCCTCTCACGTCGAGCCCAGAACGGACGGCGGCACCCGTGAGCGCTGCGACGGCAACCAACGAGATCGGCTCGGTCATGGGACGCCCCCGGCCGCGACGGCGCTGCGAACAAGTCGTCGCATCCACCACCGTCCAAGCCATACGAGCAGGCCCGACGCGCCAAGAAGCGCCCACCCGAACGGTGTTCCCAGCAACACCGTCGCGGTGCGCGGCTCCACCGCCAGGCCGAGCGCCATTCCGACGGCCGGCAGCCATGCGAGTACCCGGGCGGACGCCCGCGCCCCGGCGAGCGCTGCCTGACGCCGCCTCGCCGCACCGATGCGTGCACGCTCCACGCGGGCGAGCGCGTCCAAGACGTCGGCAAGCGGCACGCCTGAGGCGTGGGCCAGTCGTGCGGCGGCGCGCGCCTCTGCCGCCAACGCATCCTCGCGGTCCCATGCGGGCGCCCCGTCACCGTCCAGGGTGAGCGCCGGGTCCCAGGCGCGCCAGGCGTCGGCCGCGCCGAGCCCGGCCCGCGAGCCGGCGGCAACCGCGACGATCCGCTCGACGTCCGTGGGCTGGGCGCTCATGCGACCCTCGCGAGCGCGGGCCCGGCGATCACACCGGCGGCCTGAACAAGGCGAGGCCATGCGGCGCCCGGGGTGAGGTGCCCGTCGGCGTCGACCTCGGCCGCGGGAACGGTCCTCAGCTGACCCTCGGACGCCTCGAGGAGCGCGACCTGCCCCACCCGGCGCCGACCGTCCTGCCTGACCAGGTGGATCACGGCGGAGAAAGCCGCGGCCGCGTGAAGCGCGACGGCCCGCTCGCTGAGATCGGCAAGCGCCCCAAGCCCCGCGAGTCGCGCGGGCACATCCTCCGCCGCATTCGCGTGCAGCGTGGTGAGGCTGCCGCGGTGGCCGGTGTTGAGGGCGAGCAGCACGTCTCTGATTTCCGCGCCCCTGCACTCCCCCAGCACGATGCGGTCGGGGCGCATGCGCAGCGCCTCCCGCACGAGCCTCGCGAGGCCCACCGCGCCGGCTCCGTCCACGTTGGCGGCGCGTTCCACAAGCCGCACCACGTGAGGATGGTCGGGCCGGAGCTCCCCCGCCTCTTCGATCAACACGATGCGTTCTGTCGGCTCCACCTGGGCCAGGCACGATGCCAGCAGAGTGGTCTTGCCGGAGCCAGTCGCCCCGGACAGGATCAGGGATTGTCGCGAGCGCACGAGCCCGCGGATCACGGGCGCCAGGTCACCGTGGACCATCCCGCAGATCACCAGGTCCTCCCACTCGAACGAGGAGGACCTGACCATGCGCACAGACACGGCGGCGCAACCGTCCGCAACCGGCGGCAGCACGGCGTGCAGTCGGGAGCCATCCGGGAGGCGGGCGTCGACCGCGGGCGCGGCGTCGTCAAGCCGCCGCCCCCCGAGCGATGCGAGACGCACCGCGAGCGCCCGGACGTCTGAGACCCGCCAGTCCGGCAACACTCCAGGCGCCACGTCGTTCGCGTGTTCCATGCCCAACCCACGGTCGATCCAGACGTCGCGGGGCGAGTTGATGAGCACGTCCGTGATGCCCGGCACCTCGAAGAGGCGGCGCAGCCAGTCGGGAAGCCAGTCAAGCGTTGTCATGAGGCAACGGTGGCGTCGGCGGGGACCCTGTGCGGGTTCGACCGCGTCCGCTCGGGGAGACGCGGCGGGCCGCCCGCCTGGGCACGACGTCGCCCGCCGCCTTTCGCCCGTCACTGCGGGCAGTTAGGCTGAACTCATGGCCCGCCTCAGCGCCGCGTTCTTCGATCTCGACAAGACGATCATTGCCACCTCGTCTTCGGCGGCGTTCTCGCGCCCGTTCATGCGTGAAGGACTCTTCACCCGGACCGACGCGGTGCGCGCCGCATATGCGCACTTCCTGTTTTCGGTGGGCGGCGCCGACGAACGCCAGACGAACAGGCTGCGCGATGCGCTGTCCGAACTGGTCAAGGGTTGGGAAGTCGCCAAGGTGACAGGCATCGTCTCCGAGACGATCCACGAACTCATCGACCCCGTGGTGTACCAGGAGGCACTCGCGCTCATCCGCCGGCACCAGCAGAACGGCCGCGAAGTCGTCATCGTCAGCGCGTCCGGGGCGGAACTCGTGGCGCCCATCGCGGAGCTGCTGGGAGCCGACCACTGGATCGCCTCCGAGATGGAGATCAAGGACGGCACCTACACGGGCGAAATCACGTTCTACGCGTACGGCGAGAGCAAGGCCATCGCGTTGCGGAAGCTTGCGAAGAAACGGGGATACGACCTGGACGCGTCCTACGCGTACTCGGATTCCATCACCGACGCCCCGATGCTCAATGCTGTGGGACACGGCTTTGTGGTGAACCCGGACAGGGCGTTGCGCCGAGCGGCCGCCAAGAATGGCTGGGGCGTCCTGTACTTCCGCAAGCCAGTGGCCCTTCGCAGGGCCGACGCGACAGGTCCCGCGATCGCCACCGTCACCTTTGTGGCCCTCGGGGTCATCATCGGCGCGCTGATCATGAGGGCCGCCCGGCGGAGTCGCTTCGGGCCCTGATGTTCACGGCGCGGGGNNGCCGCCGCCCACGCCGAGCGCCTTGCCGACGCCTTGCCGAGCTTGCGGCCGCACGAGCGATTGGCGGCTGTGAGGTTCTATCTTGACGGCGAGTCCGTGGACTCGATCGCACAACTGTTTGGCATCGTGCGCGCCGNNCGCCGGGGCAGGAGCGATCTATTGGCCGTTGCGTGGCCATGCGGTGGGGTCTCGGCGTCGCTGCGGTCGCGTTCGCGGGAGTCGTGGTGGGCGCTGTGTGGACGGCAAGCATCGAGGCCCTCAGCGGTGACGTCGTCTCGGTCGAGTCGGCGCCCGAGGAGGATCACGTCGGCCGGAGCGAGCCGGTGATCGGAACGGGCGTCATGGAGGTTCTCGTGGCGCGGGACGGCGCCATCGTCGGGATGCTCATCACCCAAGACTCCACTCTTGGCTGGCAGCAGCACGGTCACACGAGCACCGTCACCGGGCACGCGACGCTCTCCGCCGACCAGTTCTACTGCATCGGTCTGGACGGCCTGTCGGGCGCGTACCTATACCACGAGGTGGAGCTCGGACCAGGAGCCTACGAGGCGTTCGCGGTCTCCCGGATGTGATTCCCACCGCCACCCTGGACGAGGACGCCGGTACGGTGACGATGCTGTACGACGCCTCGGCGCTGCCCGAGGAGTTCGACGTGACCATGGCGACCGCTCCGCTGACGATGGTGGTCGAATGAGCGTTGCTCGCGGTCGCCGACGACGCCGATGCCGGGGCGTTGGCCACGCCGACGCCGCCGTTTCCAGACTTTGCGGTGCCTGGCGTCGCGCACATCCCTCTGGCCGGAGGGCCGGATGGCGCCTCCCTCAACGACTACCCCCTCTGCGGCCAGCCCGCTCCGCAACCTCAGCCGACGGCTCATGGCTTCACGATCGCGGCGTCGGTGGGCCCCAGCAGAGACCCGTGGCCCAACCAGAGCGTCGAGTCGCTGACCGCGAGCGTCACGCACAACGCCGGCGACGCCGGACGCGGGCGGCCCGCAGTTCGCCATTCCCGCGTACAGCGACATGTTTGCGTGCCGCAAGCTGTCGCTGCGCGGCCCACGCGAGTACGACCTGTTCCCGGTGGAGCCGGGCGACTGCACGGTGCTCGAGTCGTTTGACCAGATGGTCAGGGCCTGCCTGCCCGATGTCGTGCCGGGCACCCAGGTGGACGCCCTGGCGCACCCGTCCACTGACACCGTCCAGGCATCCGTGATGCCGAGGGTCGCCCCGGACAGATCCTCCGTACGCCTCGATGCGGGGGCCCGCGTGGTGTATCTGCGCCACAAGGCTGCGACCAGGGACTTAGGTTGGGGAGACTTCGAGGTGGTGGGCTTCGCACCGATTGAGATGTTCGGGGTGATTCCCTACGACCGCTATTCGGGACCCACCAGCGTGTTACTGCACGTTGATGAAGCCCAGCGGTGCCCCGGCGTCGACGGCGATGCCGCCCGGTTCGCCACGGACACCGCCGTGCTGGGGACGTGGACCGTCACCCCTCCAGACGGCCCTCAGGCCAAGCACGAACTCATCTCCCCCTACCGGCGCGTGGCTGCCGAGCCGCGGTTCAGAGGAGCGCGACGGCTAGGATCGCGGCTTCAGAGTTCCGGCGTTGTGGGACCAAGGCGCTCCGCCGACCGCCGCCAGCCCGTCACCCGGTCTTGCGCCGGAACTGCGTTGGCGCGTGACCCGCGCCGTTGCCGTGCAGGTGTGACCCGGGGCCGGCGGGCCCGCCGGAGACGCGGCCGGTCGAATTCTGCTCGCCCGCTGCGTCGGCCATGAGTTGCTGCTCGTCACCGTCCGCAATGGCGGCCAGAAAACTCTTGGCATCGGCACCTTTCAGCATCTTGGCAAGTTTGCCGCGATGGAAAATGTGAACCTCTCCGTTGGGGCGGGTGCGATAGTCAAATCCATTAGGTCCACTCATGTGCTCATGGGACCACGTGCAGGGGCGGGGCGCAAGCGGTAACGAATCGGTGAGCATGCGGCCTCTTATCGCCACCACCCGGCACGCCAGCAATGCTCGCGAAATATCCCGGTGAAAGAGCGCAACGATCCTTTGTCATGGTTTGGGGGGGTTCGAATACCCCCGCCGGTGTCCCTATATCACATACCGCTGGATTTTCCTTGTAGGCGGGACCTAAGTCGCGTAGTGTGAGTTGCGTCACATGCCGTGCGATTCGTCACACCTTGTGTGTCGCCACCAATGAGGGGCCAGGCGCACTCCCAGCACCTGGCCGGTAGCTGAGGAGCACCAGAAATGTTTAAATTACGGGCACGGAGCATGAAGGCGGTAGCAGTAGTCGCCCTCAGTTTCCTTTTCGCAGGCGTGGGCGCTACGGCGGCAACTGCCGACGAGTCGACTGGCAACGTCGATAATCCTAATGATGCGCCCTACTGGGAGGCTCAGAACCCCGGCTATGTCTGCCACAAAATCGACCCCCCGGACGAACAAAACGACTACGGCGCGCTGAGCGACGCCCAGACCGTGAAGCTCTACAGTGATCAGGCCCTTCTCGTAGTCAAGGGCGCCAATAATGAGGACGGCGGCAATTACGTAAAGGAAGACCCCCTTGCTGGCGTGGGCTACCAGGCCCCACCGCAACTCCATGAAAATCCTAATGGCGACTTCTACACACAGCCTGACATCAGCCACTGGATTGTCTGTGAATACCCCGTGGATGACACCCCGGTTTTGCCTGTCGCGCTCACCGCGACTGACCTCTGTGGCGTCGACAACGACACCGTCACCGGTGTTCCTGACGACAGCCGCTACAGCAACGTCACGGTGGACGGAAACACGCAAACCGTCACCTTCACCCCTGGCGATGACGAAGTTCTCGACTCCCCCCTCCCCAGCGGATGGACTGCCAACGAGGACGGCACAGCGACGTACAGCCACACCTTCACCAATGTGGC
>DGBM01000118.1:23386-24981 GCA_002384765.1 Demequinaceae bacterium UBA4004 | reverse complement strand
GGGCGACAACGCGCCCATGGCCGTGATCGAACTCGTTGAGTTCGGCGCGCCGCCCAAGAAGGCCGTCAAGGCCGAGGCGGAGAAGGCGACCAAGAAGGCGGCTCGCAAGGCGGAGACGGCGCCGGTTGCTGACGAGGCGCCCGAGCCCGAGACTCAGGTCGAAGAGGTGGTGGTGGAGCACGCCGAGGAGCCCGCTGAGGGTGCCGAGGCGGCCGAGGGCGACGACAAGTAGTCCTCACGCACTCTGGACGAGGCGGGTCCGCATGACTGAGCTGCATGGCAGTGAGGTGGTGCGGGCCCGCCTCGACCTTTCTTACGACGGCGGCGGCTTCAATGGCTGGGCCACGCAACCTGGCCTGCGCACGGTGCAGGGCGAGCTTGAGGCTGGCCTCGTTCGGGTGGTCCGCGGGCCCGCAGGTCGCACGTACGACGAGCCCACGCTACGCATCACGGTCGCGGGACGCACCGACGGCGGGGTTCACGCGCGCGGCCAGGTGGCGCACGTCGACATTCCGGCAGGTGCCTGGCGGCGGTTGCCGGGCAAGACCAGCCGCACGCCCGCAGATGCTCTCAGGGAGCGCTTGGGAGGGGTGGTGGGCGCCGATATCGTCATCCGGGCAGTCTCGGTGGCCCCCGAGGGCTTTGACGCCCGCTTCTCCGCCCTGGAGCGGCACTACGAATACCGCATCTGCGATCGCTTTGCCTTGCGTGACCCGTTGCGCCGCGGCCACGTGACGTGGATCGACCGCCCTCTTGACGTGGATGCGCTGAACGTCGCGTCGGCGACGCTCGTGGGGTTGCGTGACTTCACCGCCTTCTGCCGCGGCCGTGAAGGCGCCACGACCATTCGCGAGCTCAGGGAGTTCTTGTGGCGGCGGGTTGAGTCGGGTGCCGACGCTGGCCTGCTGGTCGCCACAGTCCGGGCCGATGCCTTCTGCCACGCGATGGTCCGCTCGCTGGTGGGCGCCGTGATGGCCGTCGGCTACGGTCGCCGCGACCTGGACTGGTTGACCATGGTCTCCACTCACCCCGTACGTTCGCCCGCGATCAAGGTGGCGGCGCCACGGGGGTTGACGCTCGAAGAGGTTGTCTACCCGGACGACGCAGACATGGCGGCACGTGCCGAAGCGACCCGCGCGCGGCGCCAGCAGTCGGAGCTTGACGACGCGAGAATCGGCGCGCGACGACGGGCTCTGGAAGACTCGGGGACGGGAGACTCGTGACCGCGGGGACACAAATTGACCAAGGGGCAAAACGACAGGTAGACTTGCCGGTCGTTGTGCGTTCCACGTGACCGGTGCATCCCACTCGCCGCCGCAGGACCCGCCGACCTTGCGATGCAGTACTGCATCGCGCCACCGTTTTCTAGAGTAGAAGGCTTCATAGTGCGTACGTTTTCTCCCAAGCCGGGTGATGTGACCAGCAAGTGGCACGTCATCGACGCTACTGACGTGGTTCTCGGTCGTCTGGCCTCTCAGGCTGCTGCGCTGTTGCGCGGCAAGCACAAGGCGACGTTCGCTCCCCACGTCGATAGCGGTGACTTCGTCATCGTCATCAATGCTGAGAAGGTGGCGCTGACGGGCGCCAAGCTCACC
>DGBM01000118.1:1491-23374 GCA_002384765.1 Demequinaceae bacterium UBA4004 | reverse complement strand
CGGACCAAGCTCGGTCGCGCCCAGCTGTCCAAGCTGAAGGTCTACGCAGGCCCTGAGCACCCCCACGCGGCGCAGCAGCCCGCCCCGTTCGAGATTTCGCAGGTGGCGCAGTAGGCGCCGCAGAAGGACACATCGAGATGGCAGACGAGACCACCACTGAGACCACCGAGTCCACTGAGACCATTGAGTCCGTGGAGACCCCCACGGAGTTCACCTCCGAGACCGCACCGGTGCGCGGCAAGGGCACGTCCGAGATTGCCCCTGGCGCAGGCCTGGGCCGTCGCAAGGAGGCCGTTGCGCGCGTTCGTTTGGTGCCCGGCACGGGCAAGTGGCTGATCAACGGCCGCGACCTGGAGAACTACTTCCCCAACAAGGTGCACCAGCAGATTGTGAACTCCCCGTTCGCGGTCCTGGACATCGAGGAGAAGTTCGACGTCCACGCACGCATCCACGGCGGCGGCCCCTCCGGCCAGGCCGGCGCGCTGCGCCTCGGCGTGGCACGCGCCTTGAATGGGATCGACCTCGACACCAACCGCGCCACGCTCAAGAAGTCAGGCTTCCTGACCCGCGACCCCCGCGCCGTCGAGCGCAAGAAGGCTGGTCTCAAGAAGGCTCGCCGCGCTCCCCAGTACTCGAAGCGTTAAGTCAGGGCCGCGCACATGGCGCGCCTGTTCGGCACGGACGGTGTCCGTGGTGTCGCGAATCGCGACATCACGGCAGAGTTGGCACTCGACCTCGCGGTCGCTGCCGCTCACGTCCTGGCCGAGCGCGGCGAATTCTCTGGTCATCGTCCGAGGGCCGTCTTGGGCCGTGACACCCGCCTGTCCGGCCAGTTTCTTGCGTCAGCGGTGGCGGCGGGACTCGCATCGGCCGGCGTCGACGTCATCGACCTGGGCGTGATTCCCACCCCCGGCGTGGCGTACCTGACGGGATCCACCGAGGCGGACCTCGGCGTGGTGATCTCCGCCTCCCACAACCCGATGCCCGACAACGGCATCAAGTTCTTTGCACGGGGAGGCGTGAAGCTTCCCGATGCCGTGGAAGAGGCGATCGAGGCGCGCGTGGGTGACGCGTGGGAGCGTCCCACTGGCGGCGCCGTGGGCGAAGTCATCGCCTCGGATGAGCTTGCGGCCGACTACCTGGCGCACCTCGCACACGCGGTCCAAGAATTTGGGGGTGCCGCGTCTCCGTTGGAGGGGCTGACGATCGTGGTCGACGGCGCGCACGGCGCGGCGAGCGCGATCGGACCTGCGGCCCTGGAGGCCGCCGGCGCCAACGTCGTGCGTCTCCATTGCGCTCCCGATGGCCGCAACATCAATGCGGGCGTCGGGTCCACTCACCTGGGCCCCTTGGCCGCCGCCGTCGTCAACGAGGGCGCCCACATGGGGGTCGCCTTTGATGGAGACGCCGACCGCTGCCTTGCTATCGACGAGGACGGCGCCACTGTCAACGGGGATCACATCTTGGGCCTGCTCGCACGGGCCATGCGAGATGCCGGCACGCTCTATCGCGACACCATGGTGGCGACGGTCATGTCCAATCTGGGACTGCACCATGCGATGCGCGACGCGGACATCGACATTGTGGAAACGGCGGTGGGGGATCGCTACGTCCTCGAGGCCATGCGAGAGGGCGGCTACACGCTGGGCGGCGAACAGTCCGGCCACGTGATTGTGTCCCGCT
This sequence comes from Demequinaceae bacterium UBA4004, assembly GCA_002384765.1. The sequence goes on along the minus strand of DGBM01000118.1, from coordinate 21,691 downwards.
ATGCGACCACGGGTGACGGAATCCTGACGTCGCTTCTGCTTGCCTCGCTCGTGGCGAAGAGCGGCTCGCTCGCGGAGTTGGCGCGCGGTGTCCAGACGCTGCCGCAGGTATTGATCAACGTGGCTGGGGTGGATCGCTCGCGCGTGCATACCGACGCGGAACTTGGCAAGGAACTCGAATCCGTGCGCACTGAACTGGGCGATTCGGGCAGGGTCCTGTTGCGCGCGTCGGGCACCGAGCCACTCATACGCGTCATGGTGGAGGCCGCCACTCCCGAAGCGGCGCAACAACACGCGGATCGCCTTGCGGCAGTGGTGGCTGTCAGACTGTCGCTATGAGCGGCGTCTGGGACTACCTGATCCACCTGTCCGGCAATGTGGAAGAGGGCATCCTCGCCCTGGTGGAGTCCCTATGGATCTACCCCTCCGTCTTTGCCGTGTCCCTGATCGACGCGGTCATCCCCGTGGTGCCGAGCGAATCGGTGATCATCGGCGCGGCCTCGGCGTGGCAGTCCGTTGGCAAGCCGATCCTGCCCTTGCTCTTCCTAGCCGGCGCTGCGGGTGCGTGGTGCGGCGATCAGACCGCGTACTTCATCGGCACCAAGGTGGATGTGCGCCACGTCAAGCTGTTCAAGCGGCCCAAGATCCTCGCGGCGCTGGACTGGGCCGAGCATGCCTTGGAGCACCGCGGCACCCTCTACATCATCGCGGCACGCTTCATCCCGATGGGGAGGGTGGCGGTCAACCTGTCCGCAGGTGCGCTGCGCTTCCCGCGCCGACGCTTCATGGCGGTCGACGCGATTGCCGCCTCGGTCTGGGCGGCATGGGGAATCCTGATCGGCACGGTGGCCGCGAGCCTGCTCGGCGACAACCTCCTCCTGTCCATTGCGGCGGGCATCACCGGTGGCATCGTGCTCGGACTTGCGGTGGACAAGCTCTTGACCCTGTTTGGCCTCAGCGCACCCCACCTGCCTCCGCTTGCGGAGGAGATGAGGGCCCACGAGCCGCAACCCGTTGAAGACGGCAAGGATGGCTAGCGAGCCCGTCGACGGGGTTGACGTTCCCTGGGAGGAGGCGCGCCGCGCCAATCTCGCCAACTGGGAGGATCGCGTCCCGCTGCACGTCGAGGCGTATCACACCGCCGCCTTGCGCAACGATCCAGATCACCTGAGTTCGGTGGTGCGCACCGATCTTGAGGCCCTGCTGCCCCACATGCCCGGCAAGTCGCTGCGCGGGGTGGATCTGTGTCACCTGCAATGCCACATCGGCACGGACACCGTGTCGCTCGCACGTGCCGGCGCGCGGGTGACCGGCATTGACTTTTCCCCGGCGGCTCTTGACGCGGCGGCCACCCTCGCCGCCGATTGTGGCGTCACGGCGGACTGGATCCAAACCGATGTGCTGGACGCGCGAGCGGCCGTGGATCGTCACCTGGGCACGACGCGACAGTTCGACGTGGTCTACACGAGCATCGGCACCATCGGCTGGCTCAACGACCTGGACCTGTGGGCGGGGCAGGTTGCCTCGCTCCTGAATCCCGGCGGCGTCTTCTACCTCCGCGACGGGCACCCGATGCTGGGCACCCTCGACGAGTTTGCCCCGAACCTCAGCGTGCGCTACCGGTACTTTGGCGGCGGTCGGGCGCTCCAGTGGGATGAGGCAGGGACCTATGTGGGCGATGGCACCGTGGAGCATACGCGCACCTACGAGTGGCCGCATCCCGTCTCCGAAGTGGTGACGGTGCTGCTGCGTCAGGGCCTTGAGCTGGTGGCGCTCGATGAGGGAAAGACGCTGCCGTGGCAGTTCTCGCCCCGGATGAGCCCGGTCACCGCCGAGCCCGACTCCGACTTCGCATGGCCGGCGGCGGAGCGCGACCTGGTGCCGTGTACGTTCACGGTGATCGCGCGTCGGCCCTAGAGCTTGCGCATGTGCACCGATTGGACCGCGTGGTCGCGTCCCTTGCGCAGGATGATCGTGGCGCGCGACCGCGTGGGCGCAATGTTGCGCTCCAGGTTGGGCGCATTGATGGTGTCCCAGATGTGGGACGACTTGTCCCTGGCCTCCTGGTCCGTCAGGTCGGCGTAGTTGCGGAAGTAGCTGTCCGGCCTCGCGAACGCCGTCGTGCGCAGTGACAAGAAGCGATCGATGTACCACTGGCGGACGTGGGACTCGTCGGCGTCGACGTAGATCGACGCATCGAAGTAGTCCGAAACGGCGAGGGCGCGAGAATCCTTGGTGCGCACCGCGGCCGGCTGCAGCACGTTGAGGCCCTCGACAATGAGCACGTCAGGTTGGCTCACAGTGATCGACTCGCCAGGGACGATGTCATATGTCACGTGTGAATACACCGGCGCCGACACCGCGGGCACCCCGGACTTCACGTCCGCGATGAACGACCTCAGCGCGCGTCTGTCGTAGGACTCCGGGAAGCCCTTGCGTCCCAACAGTCCCCGCTGTTCGAGCACCGCATTCGGTAGCAGGAAGCCATCGGTCGTCACCAATGACACGTGGGGCGAGGAGGGCCAGCGCGCAAGCATCTCCCTCAGCACGCGAGCGGTGGTCGACTTGCCGACGGCCACGGAACCGGCGATGCCAATGACAAAGGGCGTGCGCGACGCGCGCTCGCCGAGAAACGCGCTCGTGGCGGCGTGCAGCGAACCCACCGCGTCGGAATACAGCGTCAGCAGTCGCGACAGGGGTCGGTAGATCTGGTCGACCTCACGCAAGTCGATCGGATCGCCCAAGCCGCGTACTCGCCGGACATCGGCCGCGGTCAAGGGCAAGGGTGTCGAATCTGCGAGAGCCGACCACTCGGCGCGGGTGAACGAAAGGAACGGGCTCACACTCACCTCGTCGTCGCGGACGCTCACCCCTCCATTGTCACGCATGAACGACGGCGCGCTGACTCGACCCCGAGAAGGGCTCTGGCCCTCTACACTTGAGCGCATGTGTGGCATCGTAGGTTACGTAGGAACGGGTGGCCCCAGTGCGCGTGCCGGGGCCGTCGTCATGGCTGGGCTGGAGCGCTTGGAGTACCGGGGCTACGATTCCGCAGGGCTGGCCGTGGTCACCGGCGACAGGGAACACCTCGCGGTGGCCAAGAAGGCCGGGAAACTCACGAACCTGGCCAAGGAACTCGCACAAAGCCCGCTTGCCGACGGCACGGCGGCCATCGGACACACGCGCTGGGCCACGCATGGTCCGCCCACGGACGCCAATGCGCACCCTCACCTGGCGGCGGACGGGCGGATCGCGATCATCCACAACGGAATCATCGAGAACTACGGCGCGCTGCGCGCGGAGCTGCTTGCCGAAGGCATCACCTTCCACTCAGATACCGACACCGAGGTGGCGGGGCACCTGTTGGCCCGCTACGTGAGAGACGGGCTGACGCTGACCGACGCCATGCGGGCCGTCGCCCGGCATCTCGAGGGGGCTTTCACCCTGCTCGCCGTGGACGCGGCAGAGCCCCACGTGGTGGTCGGCACGCGCCGTAACTCGCCGCTGGTCGCGGGCATCGGGGAAGGCGAGAACTTCCTCGGATCCGACGTGGTGGCGTTCATCGAGCACACCCGCATGGCGCTCGAACTGGGTCAAGACGAGGTCGTCGAGATCACGCCGGACGCCGTGACCGTCACCGATCTTGCAGGAAACCCCGTGAATCGAGAGCCGTACGAGGTCACGTGGGACGCGTCGGCCGCTCAGAAGGGCGGCTTCGCGACCTTCATGGACAAGGAGATCCACGACCAGCCCGCCGCTGTGGCGGACACGCTGCGCGGCCGCGTCAACGAGCAGGGCCGCCTCCAGCTGGACGAAGGACTCATTGCGGAATCGGTGCTCTCGTCCATCGACAAGATCATTGTGATCGCGTGCGGCACGGCCGCCAACGCCGGTTTGGTGGCGCGGTACGCGATCGAGCACTGGACGCGCATCCCCGTGGAGGTCGAGCTGGCACACGAGTTCCGCTATCGCGATCCCGTGCTCTCGATCCGCACGCTGGTGGTGGCCATCAGCCAGTCGGGCGAGACGATGGACACCATCATGGCGCTGCGGCACGCGCAGCAGCAGGGCGCACCCGTGGTGGCGCTCGTCAACGTGCAGGGCTCCACGATCGCCCGTGAGGCCGACGCCGTGCTGTACACCCGCGCAGGGCCTGAGATCGCGGTCGCGTCTACCAAGGCCTTCCTGTCCCAGATCGCCGCCGCGTTCCTCCTGGGGATCTACCTGGCCGAACTCCGTGGCAACAAGTTTCCCGACGAGATCGCCGCGCTGTTGGCCGAGCTCGATGCGATGCCAGCCAAGATCCAGCGCGTACTCGACACGAGTGAACCGCTGCGCGAACTCGCGCGGTCCATGGTCGACGAGCGCACCGTGTTGTTTCTTGGCCGTCACGTCGGCTACCCGGTGGCACTCGAGGGTGCGCTCAAGCTCAAGGAGCTCGCCTACATCCACGCGGAAGGGTTCGCGGCGGGCGAGCTCAAGCACGGTCCCATTGCGCTCGTGGAACCCGGACAGCCGGTCTTCATCGTCCTGCCGAGCCCGCGCGGTCGCGAGGTGTTGCACTCCAAGGTGATCTCCAACATCCAGGAGGTGCGCGCTCGGGGCGCCCGCACGATCGTGATTGCCGAGGAGGGCGACACGGCGGCGGCGGAGCACGCCGATCACCTGATCACCGTGCCGGTCACCCCCACGCTGCTGATGCCGCTGGTCACCGTGGTGCCCTTGCAGATCTTCGCGCACGAATTGGCCAGCGCCAAGGGTTTTGACGTGGACCAGCCGCGCAACCTGGCCAAGTCCGTCACGGTCGAATAGCGATGGCCGTCGTCGGAGTCGGCATCGACGTCGTGGAACTCGAACGCTTCGACCGCGCCGTCGAACGCACTCCTCGGTTCGCCGAGAAGGTGTTCACCCCCTCGGAACGGGAGCTGGGGCGCCACTCGATGGCCGCCCGGTGGGCCGCCAAGGAGGCGCTCGCGAAGGCCTTGGGTGCCCCCGCGGGGCTGTCGTGGCAAGACGCCGAAGTGGTGAAGGACCCCTCGGGTCAGCCTCGATTCGTGATATCCGGAACGGTGGCGCAGCGCGCCGCCGCGCTGGGCATCTCCACCCTCCACGTGTCCTTGTCCCACGACGCGGGTATCGCGTCGGCTGTTGTCATCGCGGAGGCGTCATGAGCCTGCTGAAGGTTGCGGTCGATTCCGCGGCGATTACCCACAATGTGCGCACCCTCGGGCGCAAGACCGACGCGCAGATCATGGCCGTGGTCAAGGCGGACGGCTACGGACACGGACTGGTCACCGCCGCCGCGGCCGCACGCGCGGGCGGTGCCACCTGGATCGGGGTGGCGCAACCGCACGAGGCGCTTGCGCTGCGAGCCGCCGGCGACACCGGCAGGATTCTCACGTGGCTCTACGGCCCCGAGTTGCCCGCGGCCGAACTCATGGAGGCCGACGTCGATCTGTCCGTGAACTCGCCGGAGGTGTTGGGACGGATCATGGCGGTCTCGCGCGATGGGGCGCCATCTCCGCGCATCCACATTTCGATAGACACCGGGCTTGGTCGCGAGGGCGTGACACTCGAGGATCTGCCGGGCGTGCTGGAACTGGCGAAGGCCGCCGAGCGCGAGGGATTGTTGCGCGTGGTGGGCATGTGGTCGCACCTGGCGTGGGCCGACGCTCCAGGACACCCGACGATCGACCTGCAGGCGCAGAACTTCAGGCTCGCGCTCGTCATGGCTCAGCAGTCCGCACTCGCGCTAGAGGTGCGGCACCTGGCCAACTCCGCGTGCACCCTCACGAGGCCCGATCTGCACTTCGACTTGGTTCGCCCAGGGATCGCCATCTATGGTCTCCCGCCGATCGAGGACCCGGACGGACTCAACTTCGGGCTCAGGCCCGCCATGAGTGTCTCCTCCCAGATCATTCTGGTGAAGGACGTGCCGGCGGGGCACGGGGTGAGTTATGGCCACGAGTACATCACGACCTTCCGGACGACGCTCGGACTCGTCAGCGCTGGCTATGCCGACGGCGTGTTCCGGGCGGCGGGCTCGGTGGCCGAGGTCGCGGTCAAGGGTCGGCGCTACCGCATCGCGGGGCGCGTGTGCATGGACCAGTTTGTGATCGACCTGGGGCCCGCCACCGAGGTGTGCGTGGGTGACGAGGTGACCCTCATCGGCCCCGACGGGCCCAGCGCCAGCGACTGGGCCGAGGCGGTGGGCACGATCGACTACGAAATTGTCTGCCGCTTTGGGGGGCTGAGGGCCAAGGAGCTCGCGTGAAGTATCGCGTTCCGAACGGCGAAGCCATGCGCGCACTCGGCCAGGCATTGGCGGCTGTGTTCACCGAGGGCGACCTGGTGATCCTGTCCGGCGGGTTGGGCGCTGGCAAGACGACGCTGGTCCAAGGCATCGGCGCGGGGCTGGAGGTGCGTGGCCAAGTCGCAAGCCCCACCTTCATCATCTCTCGCGTCCACGAGCCGACTGCCGCCGGGCCGGCGCTGGTTCACGTCGACGCTTATCGGCTGGGCTCGCTGCAGGAGCTCGATCACCTCGACCTCGATGCGTCGGCCGACGAGGCGGTGACGGTGGTCGAATGGGGCGAAGGCAAGGCCGAGGCCCTCGCGGAAGGTCACGCGCTGATCACCATTGAGCGTCCCCGGGGCGAGCTCGTCGAGGGCGAAGACCCCGCCGCGGGCGACCGCACGGTGACGATTTCCACCACGGGCGGCGCATGGGCCGACCGCGCCTGGCCCGCGGAAGGGTGGACCGCGTGATCATTTCGCTGGACACCTCTTCCGCGATCTCCGTGGCCATCACGGATGCCGAGGCCACGGAGGCCCTCGCACGGAGGATGATCTTTGCGCCTCGCGGTCACGCCGAGCAGCTCAGCGAGGTGGTGCGACAGGCGATGGAGGAGGCGGGCGTGGCGCGGTCCGACGTCACCGGCATCGTGGTGGGCACCGGTCCCGCCCCCTTCACCGGTCTGCGAGTGGGCCTGGTGACGGGTCGCATGCTCGCCTTCGCCTGGGATGTGCCCGTGTGGGGCGTGTGCTCGCTGGACGCGCTGGGCGCCGCGGAACGCGACGTCGTCGTCGTCGGCGATGCCAGGCGCCGCGAGGTGTACTGGGCCCGATACGCCGCTGGTCGACGCATCGAGGGGCCGGCGGTGGCCGCACCTGCCGATGTCCGCATCGGCGCAGGCGAGCGGACCGTCGGCCGGGGTGCGACGCTGTATCCGGACTACTTCCCGGGTGCAGCCGAGGCCGACCCGGATCCGCTGTGGCTCGCGCGCGAGGCGTTGCGCCGGCGTGCCGCGGGCGAGAATCTCGGCACCGAGCCGCTGTACCTGAGGCGCCCGGACGTTCACGGCGCATGACCGACTCTGGAGTGCTCGGCCCCCGCCTGCGAGACCTGGGCGAGAGCGACCTCGAATGGGTCGCCCAGCAAGAGCGAGTGATATTTGGGTCGGCAGCCTGGTCCGCGGGCCTCATCCGCGAGGACTGGCGCTACGGGACCAACCGCTATCGCGGGGTCGAGGTCGACGGCGAACTCTCCGCCTACGCGATCTACGGCTTCGAGGGGGACGCCTTCCACCTGATGAACCTCGCCGTCGCCCCGGAGCATCGGCGGCAGGGATTGGCCAAGGTGCTCATGGACGACTTCCTCGCCGAGGCGGGAACCTTTCACGCGCCCGACGCCTGGCTTGAGGTCGCGGTGGACAACGAGGCCGCGCGCGGCCTGTACGAGTCGTATGGCTTCGAGGTGGTGAGGGTGCGCCCCAAGTACTACCAGCCGGGCGGAGTCGACGCCCTCGTGATGAGGCGCGAACTGCGTGGCTATGAGCCCACCGTGTCTGGCCGTGAGGAGTCACACGCGGCGACCGCGCCGAGGACCTTGCTAGAATCCTCGGGAGCGCCAAAGGCGCAGGCAAACGAGGGCTCCCTGGTCGTGAAGAAGGTCGGAATCCGAGAAGTTGCGGCCGTGGCGGGCGTGTCCACCACGACAGTCTCGCACGCCCTCAACGGCCTCGGATCGATGACCGATGAGACGCGACGCCGCGTCGTCGAGGTTGCCCGGGAACTGAACTATCGCCCCAATCGCATGGCGAGTGCGCTTCGTCGTGAAAAGTCCCACACCATCGGCTTTGTGGACGACACCGTCGCGACCACCCCGTTCGCCGTCGCGATGCTCAAGGGCGCTCAGGATGCTGCCGTCATCAACACCTACTCGATGATCGTGGCAAGTTCCGCAGCGAACCCTGAGCTGGAAGCCCATGAGATCGCGTTGCTACGAAGCTTCCCCGTCGACGGGCTCATTGTGGGCCGCATGTTCCACCAGTACGTCGACCTGGACGTTGCCGCGCTGGGACTGCCCATCGTGCTTGTCAATGCCCGCGCGCGCGACGACGGTGTCGCATCATTCGTGCCGGACGAGGACAGGATCGGCAGTGACGCCACGCGGGAACTGATCGACGCCGGCCACCGCGACATCGCTCACCTCAGCATCGTCACTCCGGGCTGCGCCCGGGATGGGCGCGTCACCGGATACCGAGAGGCCATCTCGGGCGTCGCGCGTGAACGGATCGTGTACGCGAGCGAGGCAACGACGCAGAGCGCGCGCGAGGCGGCGCTGCCGCTGCTGCGGTCCGAGGACCGTCCGACGGCCATCTTCTGTTTCAACGATCAGATGGCAATGGGTGTCTACCAGGCAGCGCAACGGCTGGGTTTGCGTATCCCAAGCGACATTTCAGTCATCGGCGTCGACGATCTGCTGCTGATCGCGGCCGCGCTCGATCCTGCGCTGACGACGGTGGCGCTGCCGCACTATGAGATGGGCCAGCGCGCAGTGGAGTCGGTGGTGGCGCTCATCGACGGCGCTCCAGTGGAGGGTGTCACGACCCAGCTGGTCTGCCGCGTGGTGCGCCGCGAATCGATCGTTCCGCCCGCAGTCAGGTCTGCGTTCAACGCCTAGAGTTGGTCCCATGGAGTTGGTGCTGGGTCTCGAGTCGACGTGCGACGAGACGGGAGTGGCGCTGGTGCGCGGCAGGGAGTTGGTGGCCGACGTCGTTGCCTCTTCGATGGATGAGCACGCCCGTTTCGGAGGCATCGTTCCGGAGGTTGCCTCTCGCGCCCACCTCGAGGCTCTGGTGCCGACCGTGCACGAGACCCTTGCGCGCTCTGGGCATTCGCTTGATGATGTCGACGCCATCGCAGTGGCGTCCGGCCCGGGACTGGTGGGCTCGCTGACCGTGGGGGTGGCCGCGGCCAAGGCGCTCGCGCTCGCGCTCGACCGGCCGCTCTACGGCGTCAACCATGTGATCGGTCACGCCGCCGTCGATGAGCTGGTGCACGGGCAGTTTCCCGACCGCACCATGGCGCTGGTGGTCTCGGGAGGGCACACCTCGTTGCTCCTCGTCGACGATATTGCCACCAGGGTCACGGAGTTGGGCCACACCCTTGACGACGCGGCGGGAGAGGCCTTCGACAAGGTCGGCAGGTTGCTGAACCTGCCCTACCCGGGCGGACCTCACGTGGATCGGCTGGCCCGCGAGGGAGACCCCGCGGCGATCGTCTTCCCGCGAGCGCTCACCGCGCCCAAGGACCGCGAGCGTCACGCCTACAACTTCTCCTTTTCGGGGCTCAAGACGGCGGTGGCACGCTGGATCGAAATGTGCGAGGACTCGGGTCGGACCGTGCCGGTCGCGGATGTCGCCGCGTCCTTCGCCGCCGCGGTGGCCGACGTCTTGGTGGCCAAGACCCTCGATGCATGCGAGCGCCACGAGGTAGGCACCCTCGTGATTGGCGGCGGATTCTCCGCGAACAGCCAACTGCGCGACCTTGCCATGAGTCGAGGAGCGGAGCGCGGCATCGAGGTGCGTATCCCGCCGCTGAAGTACTGCACCGACAACGGCGCCATGATCGCCGCGCTCGGTGCCGCAGTGGTGGCCCGCGGCGTGGCGCCAAGCGCGCTGACCATCGGCGTGGACTCCTCGATGCCGTTGGAGACGATCTCGGTATGAGGGCCCGCCGCACCGCCGCGGGCCTGGCTTTCGCTGCAGTGCTTGTGGGAGGGGCGGGCGCTGCCTGGTTCGTCCTGGGCAAGCCGGGCCTTGCGCGCACCCCCGAGGTGGCGACCGGACCCGTCACCGTGCCTCACCGCATGCCGCAATCGGCGCCCGTCGCGGAGGCTCCGAACCTCGCGTGGGGGCCGTCCGTGGTGGACATGGCCGCGGCCACGGTCGCCGCCTCCCACGTTCCACTCGACGTGGCGGCCGGGCAGGTGATTGTCGCCCACTGGAACTCACCCGATGCCGAGGGTGCCGCTGGGCTTGTGCGCGACAGCCACCTGGCCGGCGTGATCCTCATGAGCGGTGCCCTCGCGAACGCCGACCAGGTCACGGCGTTGACCTCCGCCGTCGCGGACGCGGCGGCGGCCGACGGGCGGGACTGGCCCGCGGTGATCTCGACCGACCAAGAGGGCGGACCGGTGGCCCGTCTCGACGGCATCGTGCCCGGCCTGCCCGCCTTCATGGCCGCGGGAGCCACCACCGACAAGGATTCGGTGACGCGCACGTACGCGGCCGTCGCGCGGGACATGGTGGACCTGGGTTTCACCGTGAATTGGGCACCCGATGCCGACGTCACAGTGGGACTCGAGGACCCGGTGATCAGGGTGCGGTCCGCGGGATCGGATCCCCACAACGTCGCCGACACGGTGGTTGCTGCGGTCAACGGGTTCATGAGCGGCGGGGTGGTTCCGGCGATCAAACACTTTCCCGGTCACGGCTCTGTCACGACCGACTCCCACGAGGCCCTGCCCGTTCAGTCGGCGAACGTCGCTGACCTTGCCCAGCGCGACCTCATTCCGTTCGCGCACGCTGTGGACGCGGGCGCCCCGATGGTGATGATGGGGCACATTTCGGTGGCGGAGTGGGGAGGCGGCCCGTCCACCACCAACCCTCAGGCGTACGCGTACTTGCGCGACCACCTTCGCTTCACCGGAGTCGCCGTGACCGATGCGCTCAACATGGCGGCCATCAGCGGCAGCTACGAGCCGGGCGCATCGGAAGTGGCCGCGCTGGCGGCGGGCGCGGACCTGTTGCTGCTGCCGCGCGATGCCGAGGCCGCGCGCCAAGCCATCGTCGCGGCCGTCGACAATGGCACCCTTTCGCGTGCGCGCCTCGACGAGGCGTTGGCGCGCGTCAGCCTGGTGATGTCGGCGCAGGCTACGTGGGCGGCCGCCGCGTCCCCCGCGAGCGAGGACCCCGACTACGCGCGCCAGTTCGCCGCGTCGTCGGCCACCGTGGCCGCGCCGGGGTGTGGAAGCCGTCTGGTGGGCGACAGCGTCCAGATCTCTGGCGGCTGGCCCGACGAACGCCAGGCGCTCGCGGACGCCTTGGCCGAGTACGGAGTGACGCAGGGCGGCGGCACCTCGATCAGGATATTGGGCACTGCCTCTGGTGCCGGCGACGCCGACATCGTGGTGGCCATGGACGGGCCGTGGGGGCTTCCCGCATCACGGGCGTCCGTGCACATCGGCCTCTATGGCCGCTCTCACGAGGCGCTGGCGGGCTTGGCGGACGTGCTGGCGGGTCAGGTGCAGCCACACGGCCAGTGGCCGGTGGGGGGCATGCCGGGCACGCCCTGCGGCTAGCGCACTAGACGCGCTCCGCAATGAATGCGACGCGTGATTCGCCGATGCGGGTGAGAATGACGGTGGCACTCGCATCCCCCTTGAGCTTCAGCTTGCGCCGCAAGACCGCGGGGTCGACATCGAGTCCGCGCTTTTTGATCTCCGCGGTGCCGACGCCGCGCGCCGCCAGCGCGGAGGCCAAGCGCTTGTCCGAATACGGCAACGACTCGACGATGCGGAACGATGTGGCGAACGGCGACGCGATGTGAGTGTCCGCCGTGAGGTAGGCGATGTGCGGGTCAAGCAGGCGAGCCCCAAGGCGCTCGGCCAACGGCCCCACGAGGCCCGCCCGAATCACCGCCCCGTCCGGCTCCAGCAGGTATGCGCCGATCGGGCCCGGCTCGCCTGGCACGGGGGAGCCGTCCAGTACGTGTGCCTCGGTGCCGCGCAACACGAGGGCGGAATGTTCGTGATGACGCGCCAGGCCGCCCATCCACAGCCCCGCCTCCACGACGTCGCCATCCACGCTCACCCATTGTGCCTCTGCGTCCTGCGGAACGTCCTCGTGAGCGATCCCGGGCCCGACCTTGATCCCCACCAGGGGCCAACGGGTGCGCAGGGCCACCACGTCGGACAACGGCGGTGCATAGTCGCGCGGGTCGTGGCGCCTGCCGTGGGCGTTGCGGCGTGCCGGATCCGCGAACAGGGCGTCAACATCGATGTCGCCTCGGGCGAGTGTCTCCATGGCGTCGGCGTGAACCACCCGGGCATCATCCCAGTGGCGGAGGTTGTGAAACGCGAGCAGCGCGGTGGCCTCGTCCAGTTCGAACGCCAGCACCCCGAGGCCGAGCGAGGCGAACGCCATCGCGTCCGCGCCGAGCCCGCACGTCAGATCGGCGACCGTGCGAACGCCGGCCGAGCGGTAGCGCTGTGCGTGGTGAGCGGCGACCACCAGCCTGGTGGACTGCTCAAGCCCTTCGGGACTGAAAAGCATTCCTGCGGCGAAGTCTCCAAACTTCGCTCGGGCCGCGGCCCGTAGCCGCGATTGGGTGAGGGCCGCTGAGACGACGTCGGCGTCGGCGCCCCTGTCTCGCAGGTGTTGGGCGAGTGTGAGGGCCTGGTCGCCTTCGTAGGGCGGAAGGCTTGCCAGCAGTGACAGCGTCTGTGGGGAGGTCGCCAGGCGTGCGGCTTCTGCATCCATGACTTGATCCTGGCATGGTGGCGATTTCTCCCCAGGCGAAAGGCCGCGCGTGAGTTAGCACTCACGCCCTGAGAGTGCTAAATTCTGAAGTGCTCCCAGTTGGGAGAGCGACCACTGCCTGACCCCCGCGACGGCGGGCTGCGGCCGCAATCAAACGTCACGTTCTAGGAAGGTGAGGTCCGCAGTGTCGGTCTCAATCAAGCCTCTCGAGGACAAGGTCGTGGTGAAGCCGGCAGTTGCCGAGCAGACCACGGCCTCGGGCCTCGTGATCCCCGATACCGCGAAGGAGAAGCCCCAAGAGGGCGAGATCGTCGCGGTAGGACCGGGTCGTATTGACGACAACGGTAACCGTATTCCGCTCGACGTCGCCGTTGGCGACCGGGTCATGTACTCGAAGTACGGCGGCACCGAGGTCAAGCACGGCGGTCAGGAGTACCTGATCCTGTCCGTGCGCGACCTGCTCGCCATCGTCGAGTAAGTCTCTTTGCACGCACTGCGGCCCCGGAGACCTGATGGTCTCCGGGGCCGCAGTGTTCTCCGCGGGGGCGCTGTGGCCGTAGCGGGGGACTAGGCCGCAGGCGCGGTGGAGATGGCCGCGAGGCGGGACGTTAGCTTGCCTGCTTCAAACGGCCCGCAAGGATCGCATGGCGTTCGTCCTCGCTGAGTCCTCCCCAGACTCCAAAGGGCTCGCGCGCGGCAAGGGAGCGTTCTCGGCACAATTCGAGAACGGGGCAACGGTTGCAGAACTGTTTGGCGGCTTCCGCGCGCCGACGGCGGGCCGCGCCGCGCTCGCCCTCGGGGTGAAAGAAGAGGTTCGGGTCGGCGTCTCGACAGGAGCCCTCATACTGCCACTCCCACTGGTCTTGCGTGGGGGTCGGCAGTGTCGCGATCATTTCCATCGTGCTCCTCGCTAGGCGGTTCAAACTCTTGTCTTCATCGACCCGGGTCCGCCCCACATCTCCGCTAGGGACGGGATCACCGTAAACCGGACTAAACGGACAGTCAAGAGAGTCTGGCTCACTGCGACCTCCACCCCTGTTTCTACTCTCTCGGCGGTGGGTTGGGAACCCCCCACTTCGGGGGTGCTGGGAGCTCCCCCAGGTCAGAACGTTTCGAGGATTCCGTCCCCGGCGTGCGGGATCGGGCGACTCGACGACCGGTGCGTGAGCCCTAGACTTGGGCGCATGGCACCCAGCGAGCACGACCCCTTCGGGTTCACCGGCCTCACGTACGACGATGTCCTCCTGCTGCCGGGCGAGAGTGACGTGACGCCTTCCGAGGTGTCGACCAAGACACGACTCACTCGCCACATCGATATCGCCGTCCCGCTTCTCAGCGCGGCCATGGACACCGTGACCGAGGCGCGCCTCGCGATCGCGCTGGCTCGACTGGGAGGCATCGGCGTGCTCCACCGCAACCTCTCCATTGAAGATCAGGCCCAACAGGTCATCACCGTGAAGCGCTCCGAGTCCGGCATGATCACCGATCCCGTGACGGTCGGTCCCGATGCCAGCCTGGCCGAGTTGGACGCCCTGTGTGCCCGCTATCGCGTCTCGGGGCTCCCCGTGGTGGATGCCGACGGCACGCTTGTTGGCATCATCACCAACCGTGATATGCGCTTCGTGTTGCCGGGCGACTATGCCGGCCGATTTGTGCGCGACCAGATGACATCGATGCCGCTCATCACGGCGCCCGAGGGCGTGTCTAACGCCGCCGCCTCCGAATTACTTGCGAAGCACCGCGTGGAGAAGCTGCCGCTGGTGGACAAGGACGGCAAGCTCACGGGCCTGATCACCGTCAAGGACTTTGTGAAGACCGAAAAGTACCCGCTCGCCACCAAGGACGATGAGGGTCGCCTGCGGGTCGCGGCAGCCGTCGGCTTCTATGGCGACGCATGGGAGCGGGCCACCGCGCTGGTGGACGCCGAGGTGGACGCCCTCGTGGTGGACACCGCCCACGGCCACGCCCGGGCCATGATCGACATGATTAGGCGCCTGAAGTCCGACCCCGCGACCTCGCACGTGCAAGTCATCGGCGGCAACGTGGCGACGCGCGCCGGTGCCGAGGCGCTGGTGGAGGCCGGTGTGGACGCCGTCAAGGTGGGCGTGGGGCCCGGCTCGATCTGCACCACACGCGTGGTCGCAGGCGTGGGCGTGCCGCAGGTCACCGCGGTCTACGAGGCGTCGCTTGCGGCGCGCGCCGCCGGGGTGCCGATCATCGCCGACGGCGGCTTGCAGTACTCGGGCGACATCGCCAAGGCCATGGTCGCCGGCGCATCGTCGGTCATGCTCGGATCGCTCTTCGCGGGGTGCGCCGAGACGCCGGGCGACCTCGTGCTGATCAACGGCAAGCAATTCAAGAGTTACCGCGGCATGGGCTCGATGGGTGCGATGGCATCGCGCGGGCGCCGCTCGTACTCCAAGGATCGTTACTTCCAAGCCGACGCTCCGAGTGACGACGACCTCATTCCCGAGGGCATCGAAGGTCGAGTGCCGTACAAGGGCCCGCTGTCGGGGGTGGTGCGTCAGCTGGTGGGAGGCCTCGGACAGTCGATGTTTTACGTCGGCGCGCGCACCATTCCTGAGTTGCAGGCCAAGGGCAAGTTTGTGCGGATCACGCCCGCCGGGCTCAAGGAGAGCCACCCCCACGACGTCCAGATCACCGTCGAGGCGCCCAACTACGCCGGCACCCACGAGCAGTGACGCTGACGTGGCACGCGCTCGTCATCCTGGCGGTCGTGGCGCTGGTCGCCGGCTTTCTTGACACTCTTGCAGGCGGCGGCGGACTGCTGACGCTTCCCGCGCTGCTCCTCGCCGGGGTCCCGCCGCTCGCGGCTCTCGGCACCAACAAGCTGCAGGGGTCCTTCGGCACCGGCATGGCGACGTATCAGGTGTTGCGTCGCCGCCGTGTGTCCTGGCGAGACGTCCGATGGCCGATGCTGCTGGCGTTTGCGGGTTCGGTGCTGGGGTCGGTCGGCATCCAATTCGTCAACACGGACGGCCTGCGAATCCTGATCCCGGTGGTGTTGGCGGTCATCGCCGCCTACTTCCTGTTTGTGCCCCGCGCCCACCACCCGCCGACCGAGCCGCGCATCGGCGAGCGGGCGTTCCACGCCAGCGTGGTCCCCGCCATCGGCGCGTACGACGGCGCGTTCGGGCCCGGAACGGGTTCCCTCTTTGCGCTCACGGGCGTGGCGCTGCGGGCCCAGACGCTCGTGCAGTCCACCGCCGTCGCAAAGACCCTGAACTTCGCCACCAACGTGGCCTCGCTGACCGTGTTCCTCATCGCGGGCCAACTGGTGTGGATCGCAGGTGCCGCGATGATCGGCGGCCAGCTGCTGGGCTCTTACGTCGCATCGCACGTGCTGTTCCGCGTCAAGCCGCTGGTGTTACGCGCGCTGATTGTGGTGATGTCGCTCGGGATGCTGGCGCGGGTGCTGGCGGGCTGAAGTCGTCAAGTCCACCAACTCTCCCAGGGGTGAGGCGCGTCACTGCGGCGAACGCGACTTCCGTTGCCGAGGGCGTCGTTCCGGTACAACCAGACGAGGGATGGCTCTCTTGAGGAACGCGTCGAAGTGGGGAACGGTGAACGCGGCATATGCGTGCTCCGGCGTGTAGAGCAGCCCCATGTTGATCAGTTCCGCTCGAGTGGGTCCGAGATTCTGCGATGTGCGGCCCATTTTCTCCGCCACATCTGATGCCTTCTGGGGTTCGGGTCCCAGTTCGGCCATAGCGCGCAAGTAGGCCTTCTGGAGTTCGGTCGTGCGATCGAGGCGTACCCGAAAGAAGGACTCGTCCAGCTTTGCCTCGTATTGCGGCACGGCGGCGACCACATCGGAACGGTGGATGGTGGGCCCATCGGCGACGGTCCACACCGCGTATCCCAGTTCTTGAAGGAAATAGGGATAGCCGCCCGTCACGGCTACTGCCTCTTCGAGGGCGTCGTCATCGTATGAAGCGCCCTCGTCGACGGCGGGCTTCAATAGCGCGGACTTGGCGTCGTCTTCTCCGAGATTTCCGATCGAGGGAAACTTGAAGAGACGCTCTGCATAAGACTTCGCGTCGCCAGCAAGTTCTGCCATCTGGGGAAGCCCCGCACCCACCATCGTGACTGGAAGTTTTCGCTGGATCATCTTGTGGAGGGCTTCGATGGTCGCCTCGAGTTGTGGCTTCGTGAGGAACTGAACCTCGTCGAAGAGAAGAACGACGCCGCGTCCCCGTTCTCTTGCTGCATCGCCCATGGCGATGAACACGTCCGAGAGGTCGAGGGCCAGGTCTCCGTGGTCGGCATACCCTTCTGCCGCGTCCATGTTGACTCCTGCCGCCCACTTGCCTTGGGCGTCGACGGTCACGGTGAATGACCTCAGAACGGCTGCGGCGTGGTTGAACCGATCAGACCAGCGTGCTCTCGGCGATAGTTCGTGGAGAGCAGTGCGCAACTTCGCGCCGATCGTTCGACGAAAGTGCGAGTCGTCGTTCTTGCTCACCTCAAACTCGACGACAACCCAGTCGCGACCGAGTGCTTTGGTGCGGAATTGGCCGAGCAGAACTGTCTTACCAACGCCGCATAGCCCGGTGATGATCATGGACTGCTCGGTTCGGCCACGGGAGATGCGTTCGAGGAGAAGGTCGAAGGATCCCAGTTGGTCATCACGGCCAACGACGGCCTGAGGCTCGGCTCCTGCGTTGGGCGTGTAGGGGTTCGCCACTGCTTGCATGATCGCCACTTTACATGAGTTAGAAGGTATTATTAGTTGTTAGTAAAACGCAGTAAAGAGTATAAAGTTGGAGGTTGTTGCAGCGCTCCCGCAAGGAGTCGGCCTGGCCCGACGCGTCTCAGAACAGTGCGGCGTCCGCCTCTTCCGGTTCTGTGGCACCGGTGGCGACGGGCCATTCGGGACTCGGCAGATCGTCAGTGGTTCCCTTGGAGATGAGCCACGCGCGGAACCGGTTGGCCCACTCGCCATGGGCGTGCGCCTGCTGATCGTGAAGATCCTGCAACGCCACGCCGCCCAGCGAGGGGTAGCGTTCGGCGATCGCGGGAACCAGGTCGAGCGTGGCCAGGACGTCGGCGTCGGCCGCGTGGAGGGCGTCGGCAACCACCTGCACCCGGTAGGTGCCGCACATGTCAATGAGCTTGCGCTTGCCCTTGCGGTACTTGTCGAGGTGGCGATCGAGCACGAGCGGGTCGATGATTGGCCGGATGCCCAGCGGGAGACGGTGCGCGAGCGTGCGCAGGCCGTGCCGCGCGAGTTCGGTCTCGAGGATGGTGAGGTCGTATTGGATGTTGAAGCCGACCACGGGGATCCCGGCACCCAGGGCCTCGGCCAAGGCGACGGCGATCTCCTCGAGCGCAGCCGCGGGCTTGGCGCCCTCGGCCCGTGCTTTCTCGGTGGTGATCCCGTGCACCTCGGTGGCGCGGGCGGGGATCTCGACGCCCGGGTCGATCAGCCACTCGCTCACCTCAACCCGCGTGCCATGGCGGCGGATCACGGCCGCCGTCACGATGCGATCGTTGAGGGGCGAGATGCCCGTGGTCTCCGTGTCGAAGCCCACCATGGGGCCGTCAATCCAGCTCATGGGTACCACCCTGTCACGCGGGTATGACGTGGCCCGCGAGGCGCGACGAGCGAGCCGCGTCGGCGGCCTACGGGTAGAGCCCGCGCTGACGGTGCGCCTCGGTGACGCGTCGCACCGCGATGGCGGTGGCCGCCGCCCGATACGTCAGCCCGTGTGCCGAGGCGTACTGGATCACGTCGTGCCAGGCTGCGGTGAGGCGTTCCTCGAGCCGGTCGTTCACCTCGCGTTCGCTCCACTGGTAGGCCTGGTGCGCCTGCACCCATTCGAAGTAACTGACAATCACGCCGCCAGCGTTGGCGAGGATGTCCGGGACCACCACCACGTCGCGCTCCATCAGGATCGCGTCGGCCTCTTTGGTGGTCGGGCCGTTGGCGCCCTCGATGACGATGCGGGCGCGCACGTTGGCCGCGTTGTCGGCGGTGACCACGCCCTCGACGGCGGCGGGGACCAGCACGTCCACGTCCAAGGTGATGAGGTCGGCGGGGTCCAGGGCCTCCGCGCCCTCGAAACCTGCTACCGACCCGGTGCGGTCCACATGCGCCCCCAGGTGAATGATGTCCAGCCCTGCTGCGGAATACACGGCGCCATCGACGTCGCTGACCGCGCGTACTGTCACGCCGGACTGCGACAGAAACCGGGCCGCGTCGCGACCGACCTTACCGAAGCCCTGGACGGCCGCGGTGGACTTTTCGGGCTGCATCCCATGGGCGGCCATGGCCAACATGGCAATGTGTGCCGCGCCGCGCGATGTGGCGGTGGCGCGGCCCCGCGAGCCGCCGAGACCCACCGGCTTGCCGGTCACGACTCCCTGGACGGTGTGGCCGACCAGTGCGGAGTAGGTGTCCATCATCCAGGCCATCGTCTGCTCATTCGTGCCGATGTCGGGCGCGGGGATATCCACTTCGGGGCCGATGATCGGAGAGATCTCTGACGTGTATCGGCGGGTGACGCGCTCCAGCTCGCGGTTGCTGTGGTCGCGTGGCTCGATCGCGACGCCGCCCTTGGCGCCGCCATAGGGGACATCGACCAACGCGCACTTCCACGTCATCCACATGGCCAGGGCGCGTATCTCGTCGAGGTCGACGTTTGAGGCGAATCTCAGTCCGCCCTTCGCGGGGCCTCGCGAGAAGTTGTGCTGGACGCGGTAGCCGGAGTACACCACGACGCTGTCGTCGTCCCGGCGCAGGGGAACGCTCACCTGCATCTCGCGCCGCGCGGTCGCGAGCATCTGGTGCATGCCCTCGTCGTAGCCGAGATGCTCGACCGTCGCGGCCAGTTGTGCCAGCGCGTCGGCGAGCGGGCCCTGCTTGGGGTGACCGGACCGCGTCATCGTTGCCTCCTCTTGCTTTTCCCTGACTCTAGTCCTGGCGCGATGGAAACTGGGAGCGCCCTCGCGCCCGCGCGCTAGGCTGGACGGCGTGAGCAACGAGATCGAGATTGGGCGCGGAAAGCGCGGGCGCAGGGCGTATTCCTTTGACGATGTGGCCGTGGTTCCGTCGCGACGAACCCGCGACCCCGAAAACGTGTCCCTTGCGTGGCAGATCGACGCCTTCCGCTTCGAGATTCCCGTCATTGCGGCGCCGATGGACTCGGTGATGTCGCCCGCCACCGCAATCGCCTTGGGCCGTTTGGGTGGCCTTGGCGTGCTCGACCTTGAGGGCCTGTGGACGCGCTACGAGGACCCGACCGCGTTGCTTGCCGAGATTGCCTCCCTGCCCGCAGCCGCCGCGACGGCGCGGATGCAGGAAATCTATCTTGAGCCCATCAAGTCGGAACTGATCGCCGACCGCCTGCG
>DGBM01000118.1:0-1471 GCA_002384765.1 Demequinaceae bacterium UBA4004 | reverse complement strand
ACCACGGTGTCGGCCGAGCACGTCTCGGCGGATGGCGAGCCGCTCAACCTCAAGAAGTTCATCTACGAACTCGACGTGCCGGTGATCGTGGGCGGAGCCGCGACCTATCAGGCCGCGTTGCACCTGATGCGCACGGGTGCCGCTGGCGTGCTCGTCGGCTTTGGCGGAGGGGCCGCACACACCACGCGCACCTCGCTCGGCATCCACGCGCCCATGGCGACCGCTGTGGCCGACGTTGCGGCGGCGCGGCGCGACTACCTGGACGAGTCCGGCGGCCGCTACGTGCACGTCATCGCCGACGGCGGCCTGGGTCACTCGGGCGACATGGTTAAGGCCATCGCGTGCGGCGCCGATGCGTTCATGCTGGGCGCCGCGCTGGCCCGCGCCGAGGAGGCGCCCGGCAGCGGCTACCACTGGGGGCCCGAGGCCCACCACCCCGAGCTTCCTCGCGGCGAGCGCGTCCACGTGGGTTCCGTGGGCACTCTCGAGGAGATCCTGTTTGGCCCGGGCGCGCGCGCCGACGGCACCACCAACCTCATGGGTGCCCTGCGCCGGTCGATGGCGACCACCGGCTATTCGGACCTCAAGGAGTTCCAGCGGGTCGACGTGGTGGTCAGCCCGTACCAGGCGGGGTAGGTGGGTAACCAAGCCCAACACCACCTGCCACACGTCGATCTCGCGCACCGGTTCCAGCCGGAGCGCGGCGGGCACGACGCCCCGGGGGAGCGGCACGTGATCTTCGCCGACGAACTCGGTGCCTTCCAGCGTGTGGTGAGGCGGGCGACGCGCTTCTGGGGGTTGGCTCTCGCGCCGGGCCCGACACTGGGAATAATCCGAATCGTTGACGCGTCGTCTAGGTGCAGTAGTTTAGTTGTCGCATCAACCAAGTTAGGAAACCCGCATGGACATCGTCTTTCTCATCGCCCGCATCCTCTTCGCGGTCCTCTTCATCGTCAGCGCCATCGGACACGTGACGCAGTCCGCCGCCATGGCTCAGTACGCGACCTACAAGGGCGCTCCAGGCGGTCGCGTGGGCGTGATCGCGTCGGGTGTCGCGATGGGCGTCGGCGCCCTCATGGTGTTGCTCGGCGTCTTCGGCGACATCGGCGCCCTGCTCGTGGCTGCCACCCTCATCCCCATTAGCTTCTTCATGCACGCCCACTGGAAGGAAGAGGACGCGCAGACCAAGCAGAACGATCAGATCCAGTTCAACAAGAACGCGGCACTCGTCGGCGGCGCTCTCGCGCTGTTCCTGCTGTTCGCAATCCAGGACCCGAGTCTCGGCCTCTCATTCACGGACTCGCTCATCAGCCTCTGACCCGACGCGCAGACGAGACACAGCGAGGCCCCAGATCACTGCACAATCTGGGGCCTCGTCGCGTAGGAAGGGAAAAACCTATTCGTTGTCACCGCGGGTGGCGGCGACAACGTCCACAGCATTGTCAACCACACCGCGGCCATCTGGCCAGAC